>CAZAYK010000001.1:0-7313 GCA_964489415.1 uncultured Dehalococcoidaceae bacterium
GCCCCGCTCCTAGGGTTTTTGGGTGGCTTTGTTTTTATGGTTATTCTCTACTGGCTCCTGCGGCGCACTGCTCCGGAGAAGTTGCGGACCTTGTTTAGCCGGCTGCAGATACTCTCTTCGGCTTTTGTCGCCTATAGCCATGGCAAGAATGATGGCCAGATGCCAATAGGGGTCATGACCATGGGGTTAGTGATCTACTTTCAGGATGCCAGTTTCTGGGATCGTCTCTCCATCGGTGACCCTATCGGGCGCTGGATAATCATTGCCTCGGCATTGGCGATTAGTTCCGGTATGGCGGTGGGTGGCTGGCGGGTGGTCAGAACCCTGGGGATAAGGGTAACCACCCTCCGCCCGGTGCACGGCTTTGCTGCCCAGACGGCGGCTGCGGTGGTCATTGAAGCCGCCTCCCATCTGGGGATTCCAGTAAGCACCACCCACTGTATCAGCACCTCAATTATGGGGGTGGGGAGTACCCGTCGCCTATCCGCAGTGAGGTGGGGGATAGCGGGTAATATCGTGGCGGCATGGATTATCACCTTCCCGGTGTGTGGGGTGCTGGGCTATCTTTTCTCGTGGCTCTTGTGTCATTTTTTATAAATGAGGCATCTCCCCCGGGCTTCTTTTGTCGGGGCTGGAATCACTCGGCAGGAATTGGTTAGCTCCCCCTGTCTGGTTTACCGGTATTAAACCACTTGCGGATGACCTGTTCTGCAGGTTTATTTCTATACTCGCAGCCCTTATAAACCGATATGAAATACCCGTCCACCTGCTCCCAGCTTTTAGCGAAGAACATGTTGAAAAACTTGGCCTGTCCCTCCGGGGAGACAATGAAGAAATCCACCGGCAGCTCCGGCATATGTTCTGGCATATTCGCCGGTGCTATTGGTTCCCACCAGTAATAGTCAGGGCCAGTAAACGCCCCGACGCCAAAATAAATATATTCTAGGTCAGGGTAAGCGGTTTTTAACCGGGCCAGACTCTCGTCTATTTTATATTCGGCTGCTTCAGGTAGCGTATCAATATCACTATCAGCACCAAAGCCACCAAGGGCAACATAGTCATAGCCGGTTAAATCATAATTGGGCAGCCCGTCACCAGTAGCCTGGACAAGAAAGGCCAGTTTCCCATGATATATCTCCCGTAATTGCGGCAATATCTCCTGGGCCCAATGGGAGACGTCGTTTTCTTTTTGATAAGACAGTAATTGGGGTTCATTAACCGGGCAGAAAATCTCAACAGCATAATCCTCAGCAATTTGTGCCCACTTCAGGACAAGCGGCGTGAGCTTGTCTAGTAGTGGTTTCCCGCTCGCCTCCGGGCGGGAGGGGCTGATGCCCAGGTCAGGATGAGCGGGGTTCAGAATTAAGAAGGTTTTGATACCGTTTTTGTGGAACTCATTTAGTGCCTTTTTTATTTCCTTCTCCCCTTCATCTTGGAAGATATCCCCGTCCCGGCGTATCTTGATACCAATTGATACCGTGTTGATGCCATCGGCTTTGAGATTGTCAATGTCGCCAAGGGCGATTGCCACCTCTCGGGGGAAGGGCAGCCATACTCCCTGGTATTTATCGATGGCTACTTCTGGGGGCTTGATAATAACCCCGTCCTCTTCAGCGGGGGACTTGGTGGGGGCAACTGGTTCTGCTTCTTTCCTAGTTTCAGGGCTGGTTTCTTGCGGTTGGGCTATCTCCCCGGGGAGCTTGGTTTTATATTCGGCCGGTGCCTCACCAATTTGAGCGCAACTGCCAAGGCAAATCAGACCAAATAGCAGCAGGGGTATTAAGGGGGTGGTTATTTTCTGTTTCATCATGAATACTGCTGATGAGCTGCGATTTGTTGAAATTTAGCACCTGGCGCAATAGCCGTCAAGCCCGTTGCCGCCCTGTTATTGCAGTTCCCGGCTTTGCCAACTGAGGGTGCCCGGTGCTAAAATGCGTGGTGTTTTCCGCTTTTCCGTGGCACCGCCAGCAGAAAGGACGGTGAGGTGTAAACGATGCAGAGGAAATGGGCCCAGTTGACACCGGAGGAAAAACGGGGAGAGAGGTTTAAGTCATGGCTTTGGCCGGGAATAGAATTTGCCAGCCCCCAGGCGGAGAGATTGTATCAGGAAAGGATTACCAGATTCATTGATGTCATTCAATCTCGTGCCTTTGGTGGCCTCGCCCCGCTGCGGGAGCTTCATCCCGTAACCGATATCATCAAGATGCCCGCCACTGCGCCCAGTCTGGTGCCCTATGGCAGCTCTGAGGTTCAGGCAGCGCTGGAGGCGCTCATCGCCGCCGGGCGGGAGGGCAGCTCGGTGGCAGCAGGTTATCGGTGAATTTAATCGGGAGGCGGTGGCGTCAGGGCTTCCCTTCTTCGGTGGGGGGATGGCCAAGGCACCCTTTGATACCATGCGGAGGGTGCCGGTATTGATGAGGGTAAGCCAGAGAACCGGCGCGCCATGATAGCTGCGGCTAAGGAGTACGGGGTGTATCGCTAAGTGAGTGGAGGCGACGGGCGGATTCGAACCGCCGAATAGGGGTTTTGCAGACCCCCGCCTTAACCTCTTGGCCACGTCGCCTTGCTGCGTGCTCTCATTTTAAGCCAAAATAGAAAATGATGCAACCGATAATTTACAGGCGGGCTTATTTCTGGTAATCTAGAGCAGTAACCCAGTTTTCACAAGGAGGCAGTCCGATTAAGGAGACCTATGCTGCTGCCGGCGTCAACATTGATGCCGCCAACCGGGCAACCCAGCTGATTGCCCGGTATGCCCGGACTACCCTTCGCCCCGGGGTGCTGAGCGGGGTGGGGTTCTTCGGTGGGCTTTTTGAGTTTAAGGGGTATAATGAGCCGGTGCTGGTATCCAGCACTGACTCGGTAGGTACCAAGCTGAAGATTGCCCAGGCCCTGTCCCGGCATGATACCATTGGTATTGATATCGTCAATCACTGTGTCAATGACATATTTACCTGCGGCGCTGAGCCACTCTTTTTCCTGGACTACATCGGCATCGGTAAGCTGGTGCCGGAGAGGGTGGCAGCCATTGCTCAGGGGCTGGCTCAGGCCTGCCGCGAGGTCGGCTGTGCCCTAATTGGTGGTGAAACGGCGGAGTTACCCGGGCTTTACCACGGGGAGGACTATGACCTGGTGGGCTTTATCATCGGGGTGGTGGAGAAAGGCAGGATCATCATGGGCAGAGATATTGTTGCCGGTGATAGCGTCATTGGTTTACCCTCCAGCGGGTTGCACACCAATGGTTACTCCCTGGCCCGCAAGATCCTGGGTGATAGCCCGGCGGCACTCAGTACCTACTACCCGGAACTGGGGCGAACCGTTGGCGAGGAGCTTCTTAAGCCGCACCGTTGCTATTATAATCAGCTAAAACCGTTACTGCCGCTGATTAAGGGAATGGCCCATATCACTGGTGGTGGCTTGGTGGACAATGTGCCCCGGGTGCTGCCTCCGGGTTTGGCGGTAAGGTTTCACCACCGGAAGTGGGAAGTGCCCCCCATTTTCCGGTTGATTCAGCATAAGGGTAACGTTGACCGGGATGAGATGTACCGCGTGTTCAATATGGGTATTGGCATGGTGGTTATCTGCTCACCGGAGAACGCTGAGCGATTAGTCCAGGCCCTGCCCGAGGCGAAGACCATCGGTGAAGTGGTCAGCCAGGCAGGAAAGGCGAGAGTGGTTATCGATTAGCGGGGTAATTGGAGGGGGCGTTAGCCCCGCAAGGTCATTTCGTTTTAGAAATGGCCTGACTCCATCTGAGAAGACAGACTGAGGTTAATAATTGGAGGTGTTTATGCGAGCCATCATCAGTGTCTCTAATAAAACCGGGGTAGCCGATTTGGCTAAGGGGTTATGCCAGCTGGGCTGGGAGATATTCAGCACGGGCGGCACCAAGAAGGCGCTGGCTGAGGCAGGGGTACCGGTACGAAGCGTCTCCGAGATTACCGGGTTTCCCGAGATCCTTGATGGCCGGGTGAAGACCCTGCACCCGGCGGTTCATGGTGGTATTTTGGCCCGGCGTGACCTGCCGGCACATCGGGAGGAGCTAGCCCGAAATAACATCGGGGCTATTGACCTGGTGGCGGTTAACCTTTACCCCTTTGTTGAGACGGTCTCCAGGGAAGGGGTTACCCTGGAGGAGGCGCTGGAGAACATTGACATTGGTGGGCCGACCATGATCCGGGCGGCGGCCAAGAACTTCCCCGGTGTCATCGTGCTGGTTGACCCGGCGGATTATCAGCCGGTTGTGGAGGGGTTGAAGAGGGGGGGGTTAGACCTTGATGAGCGCAGGCGGCTGGCGCAGAAGGCCTTTCAGCATGTCGCCGTGTATGATACCGCCATCGCCCGCTATCTGCGCGGTGATGTTGCTGACCTTCCCGAGGAGATGACCCTAGCCCTGAGGAAGCGCTACGGGCTGCGCTACGGGGAGAATCCTCACCAGAAGGCTGCCTTCTACGCGGAGGTGGTGGGGGGCAAGCCGGACGGCGGCATCACCGGAGCCCGGCAGCTCGGGGGGAAGGAACTCTCCTTTAACAATATCCTTGATGCTGATGCTGCCTGGGGGGTGGTGACTGATTTTGCCGCACCAACGGTAGCCATTATCAAGCATACCAATCCCTGCGGTCTGGCCAGTCATGAAGACATTGCTGAGGCGTACCGCCGCGCCTTCAGTGGTGACCCGGTGGCTGCCTTTGGGGGTATTGTTGCTGCCAATCGGACGGTTACCCAAGCCATGGCGGAGGCGATGCGGTCAGTGTTCTATGAGATTGTGATTGCCCCCGGGTATCAGCCGGAGGCACTGGAGTTATTAAAGAAGAAAAAGGATTTACGCATCCTCGTGGTGGAGCTGCCACCTAGTTCTGGTGGAGCGGGAAAACCCTACCTTGACTTCCGCCGGGTAAGGGGCGGCTTTCTGGTTCAGACCTCAGACTCACTGGCGGAAGATGAGGTTACCCTGAAGACGGTAACCAAGCGTGAGCCAACACCTGAGGAGGTGAGAGACTTACTCTTCGCCTGGCGGGCGGTGAAGCATGTGAAGTCTAACGCCATTGTCCTGGCCAAGGATAAGACCCTGGTGGGCATGGGGGCGGGACAGCCCAGCCGCATTGTCAGTGCCCAGATCGCCAAGGAGAAGGCGGGGGATAGGACCCCGGGGAGTGTCCTCGCCTCCGATGCCATGTTCCCCTTCCCCGATGTGGTTGAGGCAGCGGGGGCGGGTGGGGTAACCGCCATTATCCAGCCGGGCGGCTCCATCCGGGACGAGGAATCGATTAAGGCAGCTGATAAATATAATATCGCCATGGTCTTTACCGGCGTCAGGCACTTCCGGCATTGATGCGGAAAGGAGGTGGCCATGGCTAATGCCGTTTTGGTTGTCGATATGCTCCGGGGCTTCCTTGAGGAGGGCCATCCCCTTTACTGCGGGGCCCGTGCCCGCCGCATTATTCCCCATATTCAGGGTCTCCTCGAGCGGGAGTTGGAGCAGGGGGCTAGGGTCTTCTTCATCTGCGACCATCATGACCCTGATGACCTTGAGTTCACCATGTTTCCGCCGCACTGTATCGCCGGCACTGCCGAGGCAGCGGTTATTCCCGAGCTGGCTGGGTATCCCGGCGAAATAATTCCCAAGAAGCGCTACAGCGCCTTTTTCGGGACAGCCCTTGAGGAGAGGCTGAAGGAGCTTAAGCCGGAGAAGGTAATTGTCTGCGGGGTGTGCACTGATATCTGCGTGCTGCATACCGTGACCAATGCCCGCAACCGGGATTACACTGTGGAGGTGCCGGTTGACTGCGTGGCCTCCTTTGACGAGAAGGCACACCACTTTGCTCTGGAGCATATGGAGAAGGTGCTGGGTGCCAAGCTGACCCGATTCCGTGCCGCTGAGCCCAAGCCATCCCGGTTTAAGCCCAGTGAGGAGGTGCTATCGGGGGAAACCGCCGATGTCTACTTTGCCCGCACCATTGACATCTTGAAGGCGGAGAATCTTAACCCGGTGGCGACCATGGAGGTGTTTAGCAGTGGGGCGGGGATTCTTTGCGGGATTGAGGAAGTCAAGGCGCTGCTGGCTGAGGTCTTGCCCGAGGATAACCGCGAGGTGTGGGCTTTGGCTGAGGGTGACACTATGGACAGGAAAGAGGTGGTGCTGCGTATCACCGCCCCCTATCAGAGCTACGGGCTTTACGAGACGGCGATTTGTGGCATTCTGGCCCACTGTAGTGGCTGGGCAACGGCTGCCCGGGAGTGTGTTGATGCTGCCCGTGGCATCCCCATCATTGCCTTTGGCGCCCGCCATGTTCACCCTTCGGTAGCCGGGGTGATGGACTATGCTTGCCTGGTCGGTGGCTGTGCCGGCTGCTCCAGCATTGCTGGTGCCCGGCTGGCGGGGATTGAGCCTGTGGGCACCATGCCCCATGCCCTGATTATCGTGATGGGGGACACGGTGACGGCCACTATCGCCTTTGATAAGCATATGCCGCCGGAGGTGCCCCGGATTTCCCTGGTGGATACCTTTAAGGACGAGGCTGAGGAGAGCCTGCGGGTGGCTGAGGCTCTGGGGGACAGGCTGGCCAGTGTGCGCCTGGACACCCCCAGCGAGCGGGGGCGGGTCACCGCTGACCTGGTCAAGGAGGTGAGAGCCAGGCTGGATCAGGCTGGCTTCAAACATGTCAGGATCTTCGTCAGTGGTGGGCTCGACCCGGAGCGCATCACCTATTTTCTGGAGAACGGGGCGCCGGTTGATGGCTTTGGTGTGGGTAGCTATATCACCAGTGCCCCGCCCATTGACTTTACCGCTGACCTGCACGAGGTGGAAGGCAGACCGATTGCCAAACGGGGGAGGATCCCCGGCATTACCCCTAACCCCCGACTCCAGCGGGTGTGGTAATCCAAGGGCAGGGTAATTTTTCCCGAGGGGCAATTGGGGGCAAATTGAGCCTGCCCATGCCCGTTTTGTGGTCAGCCTCAAGATTTAGGAGTAAAGCCGGAGTAAGCCTCGGGCTTGGTTAGCCCCGTTGGAATTCCAGGCACAGCACCCGTTTGGTATCTGGGGTGACCTTCACCCGGTCGTCAATGCGATAGCCGACCACCCACACAATGTGATTTGGTGAGCTGACAATGGGGATATGCTGCCGCCAGGACTGGGGGATTTTAGCGTCAATCATAAACTCGTTGAGCTTCTTGGGCTGGCACATGCCCAGGGGCTGGAAGCGGTCACCGGGCTGGCGGTGACGCACCGTGAGTTTATTGCCCACTTTATCCCCGTCAAGGTAGGCGGTGAATTCGTCGCCCTTCCCCGTAATTTCTTCTTTGTGGACAAT
>CAZAYK010000001.1:7323-35570 GCA_964489415.1 uncultured Dehalococcoidaceae bacterium
CCGCCAGCTGCGTTACCCCGGGGATGTTTAGGGCAACCTCGGCTTCCAGAACTGGGAAGGGAGATAGCACCGCCGGGTCAGTACCTAACAGGTATCTATCGTATTCTATGGTAAAGGCTAGTCCTTGCGGCAGGGCGATTTTCCTCCCCGCCGGCTTGTTTAGGGCGTTGATTAGCTGTTCAATGTGGCTGGCTTCAATGTCCTTGAGATTCCCTAACAGCTTCTCCAGGCAGGTGCGGAGCAGGTGCCGCTGGAGCACCACATTTAGTTGACATAATCTTTCTTTGTTGAGGATGATGGTGTTGTCTTGCTGGGCAACCACTTCATGCCACAGTTTGCTGACCTCTTGGTCAAGGAAGGCAAGTTCGTCTCTGGCGAGGCGGGCAGTCCGCAGCAATGCTTCGGTTACCTGCGGGTTGTAGCTCTGAAGCAGCGGTAAGAGCTGCTGGCGGATTCTGTTTCTCAGCGGTGACAGTGACAGGTTGGAGGTATCCACCCGGGGCATAAGCTGGTGCTGGTGACAGTAAGCGGCGGTTTCCCCTCGGCTTATCTCCAGTAGCGGGCGGATGATAGTCAGTTTATTCCCGGCATATTGCCAGCAGCTGATTGGTTGCAGCCCTCGCAACCCCCGGGTGCCACTGCCCCGGATGAGGTGCATCAGTATTGTTTCCACCTGATCGTCAACGGTGTGCCCCACGGCAAGGCGCTCCGCCCCGATAGACTTGGCCACCTCAGCCAGGAAGGTGTAGCGCACCTCACGGGCCGCTTCTTCTAGGGAAAGCCGGTGCTGGGTTTGGTAGGCGGTTACGTCACGGCGCTCAATGGTGGCCGGGATGCCCCATTGCTTGGCCAGGTTACCCACAAAGCGGGCATCAGCCTCAGCCTCAGCACCGCGTAGCTGGTGGTTGAGGTGAGCAGCATGCAGGCTGATGCCCAGTTGCTTGCGCAGTTTATTAAGAACGTGGAGCAGGCACACTGAATCCGGGCCGCCGGATACGGCCACCACCAGCTTGGCTTGCCCTTCAAGCAGGCGGTGCTGCTGGATGAAGCGCAACACGCGTTGTGGTAAGGTTAGTTGTGTCATTGGCGGATGGGTCAGCTTGTCTTTAGAATAAGTTTGGTGCGGTGGATGGACTGGGGATAATCGGCAAAGCCCAGGGCCAGAGTCACCTGCTCCGGCCTGCCCGAACCGCGATTATCACAGCGCAGGCTCATCCCTATCGTGCAGTAGCCGGGGTGCCAGTCAATGAGCCAGAGGTCATCAATTAGCGCCCTCAGGTCATAGTGATGGGGGCCGGTGTCCCTCTGGTGCTGCCAGGGCAGGTGCTCCACGGCCAGCAGCGAGGTGATGGCTGATTCTATTTCCTGTTGCCCCCGGCTGGTCTGCATGACCACTTCATATTCGGCATAGCTGACTTGAGATTGTAGGGAGGGCAGGGTGAGGGGTATGGGGTGCACTTGGAGGAGTTCAATGCCGGGAGGTAGCTGCCGGCTTACCACGGTGGTAAAGGCATGGGGTGACATCCATTTCCCCAGAAGGACATCCATTAGCTCGGCTTCGCTGGTAACACCTAGGGGGAGGGGCGCCGCCAGGGAGATTTTGGGATGGGGGTTAAATCCCTCGGAGTAAGCCAGGGGGATTCCCGCCCGGACAAACACCCGCTGCCACAGGCGCATCAGATCAAGGTGGGAGATGAACTTGACCTCTTCCCCGCGGCAAAACCGGATACGCAACCGTTGCATGTTCTTCCTTATCCATTAGGGTAGTGGCTTGTTTATTTTCGCTAGGTTTTGTTTTTGGCTTGGCTCTTGGTCTTCGGCTCACCCTTCTTGGCGGCTATTGCCTGGCGTTCCTTAGTCAGCAGGATTTTCTCGATTTTCATTCCCCGCATTTCGGTGATTACTATCTTCAGCCCCTTATAGCGTAGCTGCTCGTTGGGTTGGGGGATATGCCCCAGCAGGTTGAGGATAAACCCGGCCACCGTTTCATAGTCCTCACCCTCGGGTAAATCCAGCCCCATCTCTTCATTGGCTTCTTCGATGCGCATGTTGCCATCAATCTGGAAGGTGTATTCATTGATGACCTCGAAGTCCTTTTCCACGGCAGCCAGCTCATCACCTACCTCACCGACAATTTCTTCAACGAGGCGGCTGAGGCTGACCACGCCGGCAGTGCCGCCGTACTCATCAACCACCACGCACATGCGGTAGTTTTTATCCCGCATTTCCACAAAGAGCTCGTCAATATGCTTGGAATCAGGGGCGAAGTACGCCGGGCGGACAAGGTCATCAATGGTGCTCTCCTCGGTAACATTGCCCTTGGCCAGAGCCATGAGGACATCCTTCACCGAGAGGATGCCGATGACATTATCCATGTTTTCTTTATAGACGGGGAAGCGGGACAGGGGTGATTGGGTATATAGTTTGAGGAAGTCGGCGATGGTGGAGCCCTGCTCAATGGAGACGACCTCGGGGCGGGGCACCATGACCTCGCGGACGGGACGGTCGCCAAACTCAAAGACCCTGTGCAGCATCTTGGCTTCATGTTCCTCAACAGTGCCCTCTTTGTGCCCCACAGAAATCATGGTGCGGATCTCATCGGGGCTGGCCAGCAGTTTGGAGGGGGGTGTTCCCCCGATTAGTTTGGTAACCCCGGAGGCAATCCAGCTCAGGATGATGACGAACGGGGTAAGCAGCCAGGCGATGGTCTCGATGGGTCGGACGAAGGCTAGCGATAGCTTCTCGGCATGCTGGGTGGCCAGGGTCTTGGGGGTGGTTTCGGCAAATATCAGCAGGATAATGGTGACGCCAATAGTGGCAATGAGGATGCCGCGCTCTCCCCATACCGCCACCGCCAGCACCGTGCCCAGAGCAGCGGCCGCGGTGTTCACCAGATTGTTGCCCAGCAGGATGGTGGACAGTAGCTTTTCTGGTTTCTCCAGCATTCGGGCGACACGGCTAGCCCCCCGAACGTTTCTTTCAATCAGGTGCTCTAACCTTATCCTCTGCACGGCAATAAAGGCAGTTTCCGAGCTGGAAAAGAAGGCAGAAAGCAAGAGGCAGACGATGAAGAGTGCTAGATAGGCCTCAGTGGACATAGACTATCACCACACTAATGCAAGACTCCCCTCGCCATAATCATAGCATTGGTGTAAGGGGGTGTCAAAAAGAGGGTTTAGGAGGGGCCTCTTCCCCAGTTAATTCCTCCCTAACACCTGGTATACCCGCATGCCGGGCAGATGAAGCAGCCCTCCTGGTAGACGAGCATATTGCTGCATTCCGGGCACTGCCCCGCCAGATTCTTGGCTAGCCCGTAGTCCTCCAGCTGGGGCTTGGCCTCATCGCCGGTGGTGTGCTTTTCCAGCACGCTGGCAATGGCATCAGCGCAGGAAAGGATGGATTTCCCTTCTTCCCAGGCAATGGAGGGGCAGCGGATGCCGCGCAGTTGCTTGACAATTGACGCTACATCCACCCCTGACCTCAGGGCTAGGGAGATGAGGCGGGAGGTGGCTTCCAGCTGGGCGGAGGCGCAGCCACCGGCTTTACCCAGTGCCGAGAAGACCTCACATATCCCCTGCTCGTCAGAGTTTACTGTTACGTAGAGGGTGCCACAGCCGGTGGTTACCCGTTCGGTGATGCCGGTGGTTACCTTGGCTCGCTTGCGTGGGGTGCGCATGCTGGTTTCTGCCTTATCTTGCTTGCCGGTGGTGAGCACCTGGGCGTCACGGCTCCGGTCACGGTAGATGGTAATCCCTTTGAGACCCTCCTCATAGGCGAGCATGTACACCCGGGCAACGTCTTCCCGGGTTGCCTCTCGGGGGAAGTTGACCGTCTTGGAGACGGCATTATCCGTTGACCTCTGAAAGGCGGCCTGCATCCGGATATGCCACTCCGGGGTAATCTCATGGGCGGTGACAAACACCCGTTTGATTTCTTCGGGGACGCCGTCAATATCGCTGAGGTGCTCACCGTCAGCCAGCCTCTGCATCAGTTCCTCAGAGTAAAAGCCTCCCTTCCGGGCGGCTTCCTCAAAATAGGGGTTTACCTCGGTCAATCGGGCACCGTCTAGGATATTCTTGGTATAGCTCAGGGCAAAGAGTGGCTCGATGCCGCTGGAGCAACCGGCGATCAGACTCAGCGTCCCGGTGGGGGCAATGGTGGTGCGGGTGGCATTCCTGACCCGGGGGCCGCCGGGGACATCGTAGATGCTTCCGGCAAAGGCAGGGAAGACGCCACGCTCCTCGGCTAACTCCACTGAGGCTTTGGTCGCCTCGTCATTGATGAAGCGCATAACCTCAGTGGCAACCTGCAATGCCTCCTCGGAGTTGTAGGGGATGCCCAGCTTGATCAGCATATCGGCAAAGCCCATTATCCCCAGCCCGATCTTCCTGGTCTTCTTGGTCATCTCCTCGATCTGAGGTAGCGGGAATTGGTTAACGTCAATAACATTGTCCAGAAACCTGACCGCGGTCTTTACCGTCTGCGCCAGCTTGGGATAGTCGATCTCGGCGGTGCCCTTGGTGGTGCGCAGCATCTTGGTCAGGTTGATTGAGGCGAGGTTGCAGGATTCGTAGGGAAGCAGGGGCTGCTCCCCGCAGGGATTGGTGCTTTCAATTCTGCCGAGGTGTGGGGTGGGGTTATCCTGATTGACGCGGTCAATGAAGACGATGCCGGGGTCACCGGTTTTCCACGCCATATCAACCATTTTGTCAAAGACTTCCCTGGCATTGAGCTTACCGGCTACCTCATTAGTATGGGGATTAATTAGGTCATAGTCCGTGCCTGCCTTGACCGCTTCCATAAATTCGGCGGTTACCGCTACGGAAATATTAAAGTTGGTCAGGGAGGTCATGTCTTCTTTGGAGTGGATGAACTTGAGAATATCGGGGTGGTTGACATTAAGGATACCCATATTTGCCCCCCGGCGCATGCCCCCCTGTTTGATGACATCGGTGGCGGTATCAAATGCCCGAATGAAGGAAACCGGGCCACTGGCGACACCACCGGTGGAACCAACCCGGTCCCTTTCCGGTCTTAATCGGGAGAAGGAAAACCCGGTGCCACCACCACTCTTGTGGATGAGCGCCGTGTACTTTACCGCATCAAAGATGGACTCCATGGAGTCCTCAACGGGCAGGACAAAGCAGGCGGAGAGCTGCCCCAGTTCCCGGCCGGCATTCATCAGGGTCGGGGAATTGGGGAGGAATTCCAGATTGGCCATCATCTGGTAGAATTCCTCCTCCCTGGCGGTGACATCCGCCTTGGGGTCATAGATGAGCTCGGCGGCAGCCACCGCTTTGGCCACACGGCGGAACATTTCCTCGGGTGTCTCGATAACGTTTCCTGCTTTATCCTTCTTGAGGTACCTTTTCTGGAGAACATGAAGGGCATTTGGGGTGAGGTTGATGCTGGGTGCGGCACTAGCCGTTTGATTGATTTTGGTTGGTGTTTCCATCTGAGCCCCTTTCTGCGCTGGTTGTTCAGCATCCAGGATTTCTCTCACCATAGCCTCAATTTCGGCCTCGGTGGGCAGGGGTCGGCGCTGGCGATGCTTGGACACCAGGTGCTCCATCCCCGGTAGTGGCCGTGATGGTGATGACTGCGGCTGTTCCAGGCGCTCAATTACCTGTGCCGTAAGCCGTTCAATCAGCTTTCTATCCGGTATTCCCATGGACTCGGCGGCAGCAAAGATGACCTTGGCAATCTGATTGTGATTGAGCCGAGCTGGTGGTTTATTTTGTCTCTGATTGGCGGTGTTCATTTCCCTGTTACCGGCTGTCTTTTGGCTAGCTCGGCTAGCTCTTGTGAAGGGAGCAGGGGTAACTGGCTGGTGGGTGGGGCGGTGCCCGATTCGCTATTGACCAGCGTATCCACTTCTTGCTTTAGCGCGGTGATATCAGCAAATTCCCGGTAAACACTGGCAAAGCGGATGTAGGCGACATGGTCCAGTTTCTTTAACCCCGCCATCACCATGTCCCCGATGACCTGGCTGGGTATCTCGGTCTTGCCCAGCCGGTAGAGCCCGGCTTCAATGTCATCAACCAGCCGGTCAACCGCTCCACTGGGGAGCGGGCGTTTTTCACAAGCCTTGAGTATGCCAGCGAGCAGCTTGTTTCGGCTGAATCCCTCACGCCTCTGGTCCTTCTTGATGATAAACAAGCCGGCGGGCTGGACTCGCTCATAGGTGGTGAAACGAGCCTGACACTTCAAGCACTGGCGCCGCCGGCGGATGCCATCGTTGATATTGCGAGAGTCAATAACCTTAGAATCATAGTAACCACAATAGGGACAGTTCATGGTACCGCTCTACTTTATATAGGGTCGGAACAATAAGGTAGCACAATATATGGGGTTTGTCAAGATGTTTTTCTAGGTAACCGGGATCATTTTCCCGGAAAATTTTTTAAAAAATTTTTGATGGGCGGGCTTTACCTGAGGTGCGGTAAAGAGTATGATAGGTTAGTGTCTTAACTAGGGCGTTATGGATTATCAGGAGGCTCTGGACTATATTCTAAAGTTTGCCGATTATGAGCGCCAGCCACGCTCAGCGGTGGTCTTTGATCTGAGGCGTGTTGAGCTGCTGCTGGAGAGGTTGGGTAATCCCCAAAAAGCTGCCAGGTCAATCCATGTTGCCGGCACCAAGGGGAAGGGCAGCACGGCGGCGATGATTGCTACCATCTTAACCCGTGCCGGCTATCGGGTGGGGCTTTACACCTCTCCCCATCTGCTCAGTTTCACGGAAAGGATACAGGTCAGTGGTAAACCGATAGCTGAAGATGCCTTTGCCCGGCTGACCCAGCTTCTTCAACCGGAGGTTGAGGCGGTCAATCGTGATGGAACCTTTGGGGAACTCACCACCTTTGAGCTGCTAACTGCGCTGGCTTTTGCCTATTTCCGGGAGATGGGGGTTGATTATCAGGTGGTGGAGGTTGGGCTGGGGGGTAGACTTGATGCCACCAATGTGGTCCAGCCGATGGTTGCCGTCATCACTTCAATAAGCTATGACCATACCGATGTGTTGGGTGATACCCTCACCAAGATAGCCACCGAGAAGGCGGGCATTATCAAGCCGGGCAGCACCGTGGTCTGCTCCCCTCAATTCCCCGAGGCCATGGCGGTAATCAAAGGGGTGTGCCGGGAGCGAGGTGCCCGGCTGGTCCCGGTGGATAGTCAGTGCTGGCAGCGGACGGCGTTTACCCCGGAAGGGCAGTCATTTACCCTTAAGGGGCGGCATGGCGAATATAATTTAACCATTCCCCTGCTCGGCGAGCATCAACTGGAGAATGCGGCAGTGGCGGTTAGCGTGGTTGAGGTGATGACTGAGATGGGGGTGAAGATAGCGCCGGCAAGTATCACCGCCGGGCTGGCCAATGTGTACTGGCCGGGGCGGTTGCAGATAGTGCATCGCCAACCCTGGGTGATTGTTGATGGTGCCCACAATGCTTACTCAGCGAGGCGACTGGGGGAAGCCCTCCGGCAATATTTTCCCTTTGACCGGCTGATTCTTATCTTCGGTGCTTCTTCGGACAAGCAGGTGGGGGGAATGGTTGCCCAGCTCGCCCCTTTGGCTAGGGAGGTTGTCGTTACCCGTTCCCGTCACCCCCGTGCCGTAGCCCCGGCGGTGCTGGTAAGTGAATTTTCAACGTGGGGGACGGTTACCGAGGTAGCCGGGAGTGTTGCCGCCGCCGTGGAGTTGGCCTTGGCCAAGGCCAAGCCCCAGGACCTTATCTGCGCCACGGGCTCCATCTTCGTCATCGCCGAGGTAATGGAATATCTGGCGAAGCCGGGCTAGGCTGCCGGGCGGTTAATCTGGGCTTCAATAACTAGGTCAGCACCCCGCCGATAGGTCTTGATAAACGATAGCTTCAAGGCTTGGCGGACATCACTAATATTTAGTTCCCCCACCGCCTCAATGCCCTTACCCATTATCTTGGGGGCAATGAAGATGACCAGCTTATCCACCAGGTTCAGGCGCAGCAGGGAGGTGATAACTTGTGCCCCTCCCTCCACCAGCAGTGAAGAAATGCCCCGGTTTCCCAGCATGGGGAGCAACTGCTCCAGGCTAACCTCGCCGTGCTGGTCCGCGTTGATTACCGAAATTTCAACCCCCATCTTGCGGAGTTGGGCTACCTTCTTCTCACTGGCGTGAGTGGTGGTGGCGATGATGGTCGGGCTGGTTTCCTGCTCCATGAGTACCTTTGCCCCCAGCGGGATTCTTAATCGGGAGTCAAGGATGATACGGGTGGGGTTTCTGCCCCTGACCCGGCGCACGGTGAGCTGGGGGTCATCAGCGAGGATGGTGCCGATACCTACCATGACAGCATCGTGGCTAGCCCGTAGTTTATGGGTCAACTTTAGTGACTCCCCACCACTTATCCACTGGGAGCTCCCGGTGGCGGTGGCAATCCGTCCGTCTAAGGTCTGGGCAAACTTTACGGTGACGAGGGGTAAGCCGGTGGTCATGTATTTAACGTGGGCTTCATTCAGGGAGCGGCATTCCTCCTCAAGAACGCCGACGGTGGTCTCGATCCCGTGCTGGCGCAATAGGTCAACACTCTTGCCATTAACCTGGGGATTGGGGTCGAGCATGCCGATGACCACCCGGCCGATATTATGCTGAATCAGGGTGTTAACGCAGGGGGGTGTCTTACCGTGGTGGCAGCAGGGCTCCAGGGTGACGTAGATGGTCGCCCCGGCGACGCTCTCGTTAGCGTTCTCAATGGCGTTGATTTCAGCATGCTTGCCGCCGAAGTGGTGGTGATAGCCCTGGCCAATAATGCGGTCGCCTTTGACAATGACGGCGCCCACCATGGGGTTGGGGCTGGTTCTGCCCCGCCCGCGGCGGGCCAGCCGCAGGGCCAGCCTCATGTAATCTTCATCGGTGCGGGTTGGCTTGCTTGCCATGTTACTTTAGCACAGTATAGCACGCCGGTAGGCGGGATAAAAAGGAGGGGTGAGATTTTTATTGCGCAGCAAGGTTTTTTTCACTTGGTGAGGCGCTTACGCATGGTTACCAGGGTTATGGAGAAGAACAGGGCTGATATGACAAGGATAAGGGCCAGCGCCAGCAGCAGGTCAGGGCTAAATTCCCCGCGAAACAGCGCCCGGGTGAGGTGGACGGCGGGGGTTAGGGGGGCTATCCAGCTTATTTTCTGCAAAATCTCGGGGAAGGCGGAGAGGGGAAAGAAGACGCCACTCAAGAAGAACATGGGGCTGATGAACAGGGTAAAGAAGTAATTGAAGCTGTAGATGGCGGGCACAATTGAGGTAAACCACAGGGCGATGGCGGCAAACATGATGCCTTCAAGGAAGGAAACGAGGGGTATCAATACTGCCCAGGGGGAGGGTACCAGTTGAAAGGCAGCAGCAATGACCAGAATGATGGTACCGGTCATTAATGAGCGGGTTGCCCCCCAGAAGATCTCCCCGGCGGTAATATCCTCAACATTCAGCGGGGTTGCCAGAATGGCATCATAGGAATACTGAACCTCCATGCGGATAAAGCTGGCATAAGTGCATTCGAAGCAGGCGCTGAACATGGCATAGGCGGCAATGATGCCGGGGGCAATGAATTCAATGTATCTCTGGCCATCAACCAGCCCGATATAGGTACCCAGCCCCATCCCGAAGGCAAGGAGGACAATAATCGGCTCGGCAATAGAGCCCGGTGCCTCAGAATGCCATAACCGGAAGAAGACATCGCGGTTGCGCTGCCAGACGCGGATGAAGCGCCAGGAGAAGGGCCTCATTCGGACAAAGCCCTCCCGGTGAGTCTGAAGAAGACATCCTCCAGGGTGGCTGACCGCGGTCGGGCGGGGAGCACCTTGGCCAGGTCATCATCAGCGTGGAAGATCTGGATGGTATTACCCGTCTCGTCAAACTCAAGCTGGCGACGGGTTAGCTCCTGGATAATCTTATCTCTACCTTCTGGGGTTATTTCCATCTCCCATACCTTGCCGCCCACATATTGGTGGATGAGCCCCTGCGGGGTGTCACAGGCCAGGACTCTGCCCAGGTGCATTACGGCTACCCGGTCACAGAGGAAGGTTGCCTCCGCCATGTTCTGGGTACACAGCAGCTGGGTAACCCCCTGGGACTTGAGCTCCATTAGTTTCTGCCAGACGAGGTGCCTGGCTTGCGGGTCAAGGCCGATGGACGGCTCATCCAGGATGAGGATTTTGGGGTGGTTAATCAGGCTGCGGGCAAGGAGTAAACGGCGCTTCATCCCCCCGGAGAGCTCTTTAATCCGGCTCTTCTGTTTATCTTCCAGCTGGAACAGCTTGAGGACTTCCCGGCTGCGGCGGTAGGCTTCCTCCTTGGGGATGGAGAAGTAGCGGGCGAAGGTGGTCAGGTTCTGCAGTACGTTCAGGTCCTCGTCAAGGTTGTTTACCTGGGGCACAACGCCTAAGATGGCTTTTATCTGGCGGGGGAATTGGGCCAGGTTCTTGCCATCCACCCAGATATCGCCCTCGGTGGGCGGGGAGACGGCGGTTATCATCCTGATTAGTGAGGTCTTCCCGGCACCGTTGGGCCCCAGTAGCCCAAAGCACTCGCCGTCATTTATTTCCAGATTTAGCCTGTCTACCGCTACCAGTTCGCCAAATTTCTTGGTTAGGTTTGAGGTTCTAATGATTGCCATGGGATTCCGCTTGGGGTTAGGCTCCCCGCTCCCGGATCAGCCTCTCCCCATACTCGAGGAGCACCTTAGCCCGCTCGGTGGGTACCTTCTTGGCGTCGAGGTAGGCTTTCAGGGCGGTGGTGGGGGTTAGTGCCTCGGCGGTAAAGCTGCCCAGCCTGAGGCGTGTCTCCTGCTTTATCTCCCGGGCGATAGTTGAGTAATGGGCTTCTTTCAGCGCATTTCTCAGGTCATTATCCCGTAGGTGCCCTTCTATCGGGGCGGGTAGGGTAATGTTGAGCCGCACGATGGCATCTCTGACCTTGTCTTGGTGGTGGGCAATAGCGGTGAGTATCGTGGCGGTGGGATCAGGGTCATGGGGCTCCAGGGTCACGTTGATGGTAACAAAGCGGCGCCCGGCTACCGGGTGGAAGGTGAAGGAGACTCGCCGTTTCCCGGTTGCCGGGTCCGGCTCAATCTCGACCAGGTAAAACCCTTTGTCATCATCCTCATCGCCAAAGTCAAGCCGCTCCACGCTGCCGGCATACACCACTGGGGGGTTATCGTGGAGCACCTGGTGGCGGTGGATGTGCCCCAGCGCCACATAGTCAAAGGCGGGCAGGGCGAGGTTACTTACCAGCAGGGCATGGTCCTGCCCGATGGTCATCTGTTTTTCCGTCCCGGTCTGAGCCCCGAACACCCAGACATGGGCGGCCAGTATGGTGGGCAGGGTGGGGTCAATTTGGCTAGCGCTGGTGGCGATGATATTGGTCAGCACCTGGGCCAGTTTTTGCTTGATCTGGTCAAAATCAAGGTTTCGGGTATCTTCTTTGGTGAGTATGGCGCTGCGCCTCAGCCAGGGCAGGGAGACTACCTGCACCGTGCCACTGCGGGTGGGGATAAGGTGGATATCGGGGCGGTTAGAGATGTAGACATTCCTGACATCGAGAGTGCCGAAAATCTCAATTGAGGTTGCCCGGCCGATGGCGTTGGACAGATCATGATTGCCCACCAGCAGAAAGGTGGGGATATCGTTGGTGGCGAGGCGATTGATGCGCTTGGCGAATTCCCGCTGCTGGGTCGGGGTGGGCTCACGGCTCTTGTAGGCATCGCCACAGAAGAGGACGAGGTCAACGCGGTGGTCAATGGCGTAGTCAACAATCTGGTCCAGTGCCGAGAGGAAATCGAGCAGGCGTGATGGCAGCCCGGTAGCCGGGTCAAGACGCCCGTAGGTCTCAACGCCGAGGTGCAGGTCAGCAAAGTGGAGGATTTTCATTACTCCTTCCATACTGAGCCGCCGGGGGGGAGGACAAACAGGTCTTCCCCGGCCAGCTTGGCCCGCAGGGTGTTCTTCAGCTGGCTGATGGGGACTCGTATCTGGTTCATGGTATCGCGCTCCCGTATCGTCACCTGGTTATCCTCCAGCGACTGGAAGTCAATGGTAACGCAGAAGGGGGTGCCGAGCTCATCCTGGCGCCGGTAGCGGCGGCCGATGCTCTGGGTATCATCATACCGCACCATCCAGCACGGGCGCAGGTCAGCATAGATCTCTTTGGCAAGCTTGACCAGCGGCTCCTTGCGGCTCAGGGGCAGCACGGCCACCTTAACCGGAGCCAGTGCCGGGTGAAAATGCAGCACCACTCTGATCTCATCCTGATCCGGTTCTTCATCATAGGCCTCGCACAGGAAGGCCAGCACCGAGCGGTCCACCCCGGCCGAGGGCTCGATAACATAGGGCACAATACGCTGCCTGGTCTCATCATCATAGTAGTCCAGGCTCTTGCCACTGTGTTGAGCGTGCTGCTTGAGGTCATAGTCACCGCGGTTGGCGATACCTTCTAGCTCCGCCCAGCCCATGGGGAACAGGTAGTCAATGTCATAGCAGACTATAGCATAGTGGGCCAGTTCATCCTTAGAGTGCTGGCGCAGCCGCAGGTTTTCCCGTTTGATGCCCAGCTTGACATACCAGTTGAGGCGTTCCTCGACCCAGTAGTTAAACCATTCCTCATCGGTTCCCGGCTTGACAAAGTATTCAATTTCCATCTGCTCAAATTCCCGGCTGCGGAAGATAAAGTTACCGGTGGTAATCTCATTACGGAAGGACTTACCAATCTGGGCAATGCCGAAGGGCAGCCTCATTCGGGTGGTATTGACCACGTTCTGGAAATTAACAAAGATACCCTGAGCCGTCTCCGGGCGCAGGTAGACCACATTGGCCTCCTCCTCAACGGGGCCCATAAAGGTCTTGAACATTAGATTGAAGAGGTGGGGCTCGGTCACTTCACCGCCACAGGAGGGGCAGCGGTTGTCCTGCAGCTCGTCGGTGCGCCATCTCAGGTGGCAGTTCTTGCACTCCACTAGGGGGTCAGTAAACTGCTCCAGATGCTTGCTGGCGACCCATACCTGGGGGTGCATGAGGATGCTGGTATCCAGCCCCACCATGTCATCGCGGGCGTGGACAATGTCATGCCACCAGGCCTGCTTGATATTGCGCTTCAGTTCCACGCCCATGGGGCCATAGTCCCAGCAGCTGGACAGACCACCGTAGATCTCGCTGCTGGGGAAGATGAACCCCCGCCGCTGACACAGCGATACCAGCTTTTCCAGGCTAACCTTGCTTGATGCTTGCGCCATTACTCTTGCTCCCTTGAAACCCTGGCCGTAGCCTGAACCCGGCGGATGGCTTGGAGGAAAAATAGGCTCAGGATAATACCACCTACCCCCATAACCAGCACAGCGAATATCCACAGGGGTATCAGGTGGATCTGGTAGGCATTGTAGCTGAAAATGTCGAGCATTGCAAAGCCGAGGATGACCTGGGGTAGGGCCACCATATTGCCCATGAGGGTTAGGATTATCTTTACCGCGGTGTTTTCGGTTTGGGGGAAGCGGGTGCCCAGCATTAGCATTCCCCAGACAATGGCTACCGCCAGCAGGGTAAACAGTAGCTGGGGGATGAGTAGCCAGGCGATGATGCTGCCGCGGCTCATCCATTTATCCGGTGAGCCATTCTCAAAGTGATAGGCTACCTCACCCGGCAGCCGGGGGTAGAAGCAAGCCGTCAGGATTATGGCAATGAGGAGGATGGCGAGGGGTAAAGCGAGATATGCCCAGCGGAAGGTGATACCCTTCCCCGAGGCTGCCTCTCTCGTTTGTTGGGTGAGGTTAATGGTGATCACCTATGTACTGTTGCCGCAATTTACAATTATAAGAAAGTTACCAGCTTTAAGCGCCGATGTCAAAGGGGGTGGTAGCTTCCATAAGCCTGATTAACGGCCCTTATTCCGGTAGGCTGGCCTCCCTAAAAATCTGAATCTCAGTATTGTCCCCTGAGCCTCTCCAGGCGGTGAAGGGCCTCATTCTTCTCGGTTATACCGATTTTCGTCCGGCGGATGGCTCGGGAGAGAAGCTCGATACTCTGGTCATAGGTTTTTCTGTCCACAGGATAGGGGATGCCATCCTTGCCACCGTGGGCAAAGCTGTAGCGCGCCGGGTCACGGTAGCTGGGGGCAACTCCGTAAACCAATTCGGAAATCAGGCAGAGGGCCCGGATGGTCTTGGCCCCAACCCCGGGAAGACCCAGTAACTGCTCGAAGTCATGCGGCTGGCGCTCGTAGGTAGTGAGCAGAATCCGGCGGAGACTATCGGGGTGCAGGTCGTCAGCCACTATTTGATGACGGTGGGGCAGATTCAGGGTCTTTATCTTGTTGAGTTCTGCGGTGAGCCTTTCCGGCTTTTCCGTGGTGGCAATCTCGGTGATGGTGGTTCGTGCCGGGTCACTTTCGCTGGCGGTGAGGTTTAAGGCTTCTCCCCGGGCTTCAGATAATATGGCGCAGTGGGGCTCGTTAACAAGGTTGGTTACTGCCTCCCCCAGCCAGTGGTAGCGGCGGGCATAACGGTTAACCTCGTTCATCCCCTGCTGGATAACCGCCCAGGAGCCGTTCCTAGTGAACAGAAAATTGTGGTGATAGAGCTGGTAGCCGTCCTGGACGGCGGCGCTGTCCACCTTGGCTGACATGCGGCTGGCATAGACCAGGGGGGCCGGGTCCAGGCAGACCCGGTTCCCCCACTCCTCTATCTCCGCCGGCGCTTTCCGTGACGTTTTCCCCTTGCCCCCGGCAACAAACAGCCCCAGGTCAGCCTCGATCCCTTTTATCCCCTCTTTGAGGGCACCGCCGAGGGTGGTGGTGACGCCACTGGAGTGCCAGTCAAAGCCAAGGATGCAGCCCAAGGCCTGGAACCAGTAGGGGTGGGAGAGCCGCCGCAGCATCTCTTCAGGACCAAAGTCAGTGACGATGGCGATGGTGATTTCACGGGCTAACTTCACCATGCGGTCAAACAGCCATTTCGGTGCCTTCCCGTGGTGCAGGGGGAGATTAGCAATGCCCGTTCTTCTGGGGGTGATCATGGCGTTTTTTAAGCCCCCCTTATCTTTAGAGACCGCAGGTGCTGCAGTTGGTGGCGCTACAGCCAGTACAGGAACTGCCGGTGCCCGGAACCGGAGTGGACAGTCCTGATTCATCGGTGGTGAAGGAGGCAAAGAGGGACAATTGCCGTTTTGCTGGCTTCTGGCAGCGGGGGCAGGGAGCCTCACCGTCAGCCTGGCTAACCGGGCGGATTTGCTCGAACTTCAGGTCACAATCGGGGCAATGGTACTCGTAGAGTGGCATCGTTATTCTCCTAATACAATTTTACGGCAGGGCGGGTGGTCAGTCAACCTTGGGTTCGGGAAAGGCGGGGGCAATTATCTACAGTGGTTTTCCTGCTGTATAATAGTTGGGGGAGGTGATAGTGATGACGGAGTTAAAGCTATTCTCGTGGAATGTTAACGGGGCGAGGGCGGTGAGACGGAAGGGTTTTTTAGAGTGGTTGTATCAGGAATCTCCGGACATTCTCTGTATTCAGGAGACGAAGGCGCGCCCGGAGCAGCTTGATGATGAGATGAAGGCGCCACGGGGGTATCATGCCTACTGGAACTACCCGGAGAAGGGGGGGTATAGTGGGGTGGCTACGTTTAGTAAGGAAGAGCCCCTGGCGGTGGATTATGACTTTGATGTGGCTGGTTTTGACACCGAGGGAAGGGTTCTGATTACGGAGTATCCGGCATTCAGTTTACTAAACATCTACTTCCCCAACGGGAAACAGAGTGCGGAACGGCTGAAATACAAGATGGATTTTTATGATGTTTTTCTTGATTTTGCCGATAGGTTAAGGGCGGGGGGCAAGAAGCTGGTCATCTGTGGAGACCTGAATACGGCTCACAAGGAAATAGACCTTGCCCGGCCCAAGGAGAATGAGAAGGTATCGGGATTTTTGCCCATGGAGAGGGAATGGATAGATAAGTTTATTGGTCACGGTTATGTGGACACCTTCCGCCACTTTAACCAGGAGCCGAATCAGTATACCTGGTGGGACCTGAAGTCTGGTGCCAGGGCGAGGAATGTGGGCTGGCGGCTGGACTACTTCTTTGTCAGTGAAGGCCTGCTGCCCTCGGTTACCCAGGCGTTCATTATGCCCCAGGTAATGGGCTCGGACCATTGTCCGGTGGGGATTATATTAAAGATAGATTAGCCAAGCGGTAGCCGCTTCAGGCCGCTGGCCACATCATTAAGGTCATTAAACGGTGTGCAGGGGAGACCCTCCTGCTGGCACTGCTTGAGCAGGTCGCCGGTGGCGAAGACGTGGTGAGCCCGCCGTGCCGGGTAGATGTCGGAAGCGCCATTACCCACGTAGATGACCCGGTAACCCCGGTCCAGGAAAAGCCGGGTATACGCCTCCTTGAAGTTATCCTCCAGTATCCTGCCGTCGGGCCCGATGTAGTTGACCTCGATACCTTGCGGGGTGAACCGGCTCCGGGCGGCAAATGCCTTAAGGTGATTTATGCCCAGTTTGGCCAAAATGGCGTCAATATAAAAATCCTGCCCGTTGCTAACAATGACCAATTCCACGCCATTCTGGGAGCAATAGCTGAGCAGCTCGGGGAAGCCAGGTCGTATCTTTATCTTATCGCTATTCAGCACAAAGTTAAGGAGGGTTGGCTTGTCGGCCTTAATCATGGCAAATGCCCTGGTATTAAATGCCCCCACGGAGATCCTGCCCTCGGTGTAATCCTTGAGCAGGTTTCGCCAGCTGGGGTCGGCAAAATTATCCAGTAACAGGAAGCTAACGTCTTGTTCGGTAATGGTGCCGTCAAAATCACATTGAATTAGGGTTTTCATTGTGGTCACAATCCCTGGGGGTATCTTCTCAGCTATTCCACTATATAGGATAGGGTTAGGCCGGTCAAGCCAGGTGCCGTAATTGATAGCCGGCGGTTCGTGATGCTAGAATGATACGGGAATAGGGGGCTCAGTTGGCGGAATACCTAATCGGTACCTCAGGCTGGCATTATGACCACTGGCGTGGCCGGTTCTATCCAGAGAGGCTGCCCAAGGGAGACTGGCTTGAATTTTACGCCCGTCATTTCACCACTGTTGAACTCAATAATAGTTTTTATCGCCTGCCTTCGGAGGGTGCCTTGGCTAACTGGCGTGACTTGGCACCAGCTGGTTTTACCTTTGCGGTAAAGGTCAGCCGCTTTATTACCCACATCAAGCGGCTGAAGAATTGTGGCGAGGCGGTGGCTAATTTTATCACCCGGGCACGGATTTTGGGGGATAAGCTGGGCCCGCTGCTCTACCAGCTGCCGCCGAATCTGCACCGTAATGACAGTTTGCTGGACTCATTCCTGTCCGGTTTACCTGAGGGCATGGAGCATGTGGTTGAATTCCGGCACCAGTCCTGGCTGGAGGACGAGGTCCTGGCCATTTTGCGCAAGCATAAAGTTGGTCTTTGCGTCTTTGATATGCCCTCACTGCCCTGCCCGTTACTGGCTACTGCTGATTTTGCCTATATCAGGTTTCATGGTAGCTCAAGCCTTTACTCCAGCTGTTACTCTGATGAGGAGCTGGCTTGCTGGGCACGGCGGCTGGCTGGGTTGGCGCCCCACCTGAGAGCCGTCTATGTCTATTTCAATAACGACGCCGAGGGCTTTGCCGTGAGGAATGCGCTAACCCTGCGGGGTTATCTGCACAGTCAATAGGCGAGATAAGGGAGATAACAGTGGCACAGCACCCCTACAAGCTGCTGGTGGTCGATATTGATGGCACCCTGGTGGGCAGGAGCCCCCGGGTATCCGATGAGAATAAACAAGCCCTGGCTAAGGTTGGTGAGCTGGGGATACAGGTTGCCCTGTCCACAGGGCGCTCGTTGAAATCCAGCCTCGGTATTATTGAGCAGCTATCGCTGGACGGCTATCACATATTCTTTGATGGTGCCCTGATTAGCCGTGTTGACCCGCTTGAGGAGGTTTATGTGCAGCCTGTGGATAGGTCGGTGGTGAGGCAGATGGTCGAGTTTGCTTACTCACATGACATTGACCTTGAGCTCTTTTCGGTGACGCAGTATTTCGCCCGGCGGGAGACATGGTGCACCTGGGCACGCCGCCACTTTTTCGGACATGAGGTGACCATCACCGAGCTTACCGGGCTCGGGGAGCGGGAGAGAATCATCAAGGGAGGGGTGGTGACGGCTAGCCCTGAGGAGGAGGCTAAGGCGGCACTATTCTGCCGCCAGTTTGCCGATAGCCTCTGCTTTTCCCAGGCGCGAACCCCGGCTTATCCCGGGGTTACCTTTTACAATCTGCTGGCGCCGGAGGTGTCCAAGGGGAAGGCGCTGGCCGCCCTGGCCTCGCGTCTGGGGGTGTCTCGGGATGAGGTTATGGCGGTGGGTGATGGCACCAATGATGTCTCCCTGCTGGCGGCGGCCGGTCTGGCCGTGGCCATGGGTAACGCCGGTGACGAACTCAAGGCAATTGCTGACTACGTTACTCTTGATGTCGAGGATAACGGTCTGGCGGCAGCGATTAACCGGTTTCTCTTATGAGCCGGCCCGGTACCAGCACCCCGGGGGGTAACCGGAATCCTCCGCCTAGTTGACATTGCGCGGCGGCCGAAGCTCGGCTCGCCGATGGGGCCAAACGGCTGATGGGGCTTAGGATGGTTTTTTCTTCGCCTTTTTCGCCTGTTTGGCTTCAAGCTTGGCTCGTTTCTTCTCCAGCTTGAGGAGGCTTCTTTGGGCAAGGTCATACTGGGCGGGCACCTCTTTTACCGGCTCGGGGGTGGACTCAAGTTTCCTCTTGCGCAGTCGCTCAATGATGAGCATGCTTAGGTAGCGCCCGAAGTAGCCGATAAAGCCGGCAGCAAAGGCCAGCCCCACCCATTTGAAGATTTCGGAAAGCGGATTTTCCGCCGGAATTTCCATATTTCGGTTCCTTAAAATTTATATCAGCGCCATCCGGGAAGCTAGGTACTAGAATACTTTAAATAGCTGGTGGGGACTTGTCAAGAATCCATTTTCGTGGAGACGGCCAAGATAGGGTTGTCCTTCAAGGTCAAGGAAAAGGAGATGGTCTCGGCGAGGGCGGTTCATTATACGTGGAGCTCGATAACATCACCGTCCTGCAGGATGTGGTCTCTTTTGACCATAATGCCATCGTGCTTTCCTGAGCCCCAGAGACGGGCATATCTCAGCTTGGTGGCAAAGTCTTTGTGGATGCAGATAGCGGCGTCTTCCAGGGTGCTTCCCCGGTCAAGGACGATGGGATCGGTAAAGTCGGGCTTCTTGCCCGGGGACTTGGTGTAAACACGGATAATATCCAGTGTTTCGTAGAGTTTACCTTTGAGTTCTTCTAAGCCAGTTCCGGTGGTGGCGGAGATGGCCACGAGCGGTAATTGGGCGCCGTACTTATTGTGCAGGGCGCGGTAGTTATTGCCATTGTCCAAATCCACCTTGTTAGCCGCCACCAGGGCCTTTTTGGGGTTCAGGGTATTCTCCCCCGGCGGTGTGGGCACCAGCCCGATTCTTAGTTTTGCCAGCTGGTTGATGACCTGCTCCATCTGTTCTATTGGTGAATTAGTCAAATCAACCACCACCATCAGGGCGTCCGCCCGCCGGATGATATTGGCCAGCCACCACTCGGGGGGCTGGTTGCTCAGGGGCGGGGTATCAATTAGCTGGATCTGGATATTCTCAAAAGGCATCATTCCCGGGGTGGCGTTGTGCGTGGTGAAGGGATAGGGGGCTACGGTGGGGGAAGCCTTGGTCACACTGCTGACCAGCTGGGACTTGCCGGCATTGGGCATGCCGATTACCGCCACCTGAGCGGCGCCCACCTTCTCAATGGTCATTGAGGCTCGCTGGGTGGCTGACTTCTTATCCAGGGATTGGGTTAGCTTGGCGATCTTCGCCCTCAGTTCGGCGCGGAGGTGGTCAGTGCCTTTGTGCTTGGGCATGACCGCCAGCATTTCCTCCAGGGCGGCTATCTTTTCCAGGGGGGTCTTGGCGGTGCGGTAGTTCTTTTCCGCGTCAAAATATTCTGGTGGTAGATTGGCGGGCATGGGTCACAAATGCTCCTTGATTCGTTTCGCCTGGCTGGGGCTGATACCGGTGGTGGCGGCTAGCTCGGCCGCTGATGCCTCCCGGATAGCCCGGATAGAACCGAACTGCTTGAGCAGGGCTCGCTTGCGTTTGGGGCCGATGCCGGGGATAGTGTCCAGAGCCGAGGTGAAGGTAGCCCGCTTACGTAGTTTGGTATGGTAGCTTACCGCAAAGCGGTGTGCCTCATCCCTGAGGCGTTGCAGGAGCTTAAGGCCGGGGGAGGAGGGGGGCAGGATAACCGGCTTGGCTTTCTGCGGGATGAAGATTGCCTCATTTTCTTTGGCTAAACTGGCGATGGGCACGTTACTGCCGATCTCTCTCAGGGCTGCCAGGGCGGCATTAAGCTGCCCCCTGCCGCCATCAATGAGGACAAGGTCAGGCACCACTGCCCAGCTATCCGCGGCGGTGGTTTCCGTGAGGTGTTTGAAGCGCCGCTGGAGCACCTCCTGGAGCATGGCGTAGTCATTAATCCCGGCGACGGTTTTGATTCTAAAGCGGCGGTAGTGGGCTGGTTTGGGCCTGCCGTTGTCGAAGACCACCATACTGCCCACGGCGGCCTTCCCCTGAATATTGGAGACATCGTAGGCTTCCATGCGCCGCGGGGGGTGGCTGAGTCCGAGCTCCCTCTCTATTTCGGCTAGGGCAGCCTCCACTGCCTTGGGTGTGGCGAGCTGCTTGATCTTGAGCTGCTCTAAGCCCTGGCGGGCATTTTCGGCGACAATGTCAATCAGCTCCTTCTTGTTACCCCGTTGTGGCACCTGAAGCTCAACCCGGCCGCCCCTCTTGCCCCGGAGCCATTCCTTAATAACCGCCATATCTTCTACCGGGTGCTGGAGCAGTATTAGCGGGGGTATAGCGGGGCTGGAGGCATAAAACTGCTTGATAAAGCTGGTCATGATTTGTTGGGGCTCTTCATGGCGGGTGCCCTGCAGAACGAAGCTCTCCCGGCCGGTCAGTTTGTCATTGCGGATGAAGAAGACCTGCACATAAGCTAGGTCTCTATCCTGGGCAAAGGCAATGACATCCTGCTCCCCCCTGACCTTGGTGGCGATACGCTGCCCTTCAATGACCTTGTGGATGGCCTGGATCTGGTCTCGGAAGAAAGCGGCTTTTTCAAAGTCTAGGGCTTCAGCAGCCTGGTTCATCTTGCGCTCCAGCTCATGAACCACCCTTTCCTGTTTCCCCTCGAGGAAGAGGATTACCTGCTTGATTATTTGGGCATACTCCTCGCGGCTCACCGCGCCGATACACGGAGCCACACAGCGCCCCAGATGGTACTCGAGGCAGGCGCGGGTGTCAGTGCCGGTGATGGGCTTGGTGCAGATTCGAAACGGGAAAATCGTCTTGATCACCTTCAGGGTCTGGCGCACCGATTTGGCGTTGGTAAATGGCCCGAAGTAACGTCCCCCGTCCTGCTCCAGGCGGCGGGTAACATAAACCCGGGGCCACTCCTCACCGGTTTCTATCTTGAGGTAGGGGAAGGTCTTATCGTCCTTGAGCCGGACATTATAGTAGGGGTGGTGCCTCTTGATCAGGTTCAACTCAAGGATGAGGGCCTCCTGTTCTGAGGTGGTGACAAAGAAGTCAACCTCAGCCACCCGGGCCACCATGCGTTTCATCTTGGGGGATAGCTTTTGCCCGGCGCTAAAATAGGACCGCACCCGGTGCTGAAGATTGGCCGCCTTGCCGACATAAAGGATATTCCCCTCGGCATCCTTCAGCAGGTAGACGCCCGGGCTGTTGGGTAACCGGTTCAGTTGCTCCGTTATCAGACTGCTGGCCAACCTTGCCCCCGGTGATACTACCTAGAATTTATTCTAGCATAGCCTGGTTGATGAGCAAAGGGCTTGGGGAATGGCGGGGCTTCAGTTGATGGGTGCCCGATGTTACTCGGGTGGTTAAACCGGTTGCCTCGGGGAGTAATAGACTAGCTTAGCTTGATCAGTCCCTGCTTGATGGCTACCACTACCGCCTCGGTGCGGGCATTGGCGTTCAGCTTGCGCAGGATGGAGGTAACGTGGTTTTTGATGGTCTGCTCGCTGATGCCCAGTTCGGCAGCAATCTGTTTATTGAGGAACCCCTTGGCGATGTAGTCAAGGATTTCCGTTTCCCGGGGGGTGAGTGGGGACAGGAAGGCTTCCGCCTCGCTTCGCCAGTACAGTTCCTGAAACTGGTGGAGGACCTGCTCGGCTACCTTGGGGCGGGTGGTAAGGCTCTCATTTATGGGGTGCTCACCGCGAGCCACCCGCCGGATGATATCAGTAAGCTGGTCAGCGGTAACCTCTTTGCTCAAATAAGCCACCGCCTGGGCCTTGAGTGCCTGGAAGAGCTGGGCATCATTAGGGTTGGAGGTGAGCACAATTACGCCGATATTCGGGGAGCGTTGCTTTATGCGGTGGGCTAGGTTCAGGCTGTCATCAGAGGGGCCATCAATATCAACCAGGGCGACATCAGGGGGCAGGTTATCAATGGCGGTAAGTGCCTTCTCGCCAACCTCAACCACGCCGGAGATTTCAATATCTTCAACATCGGCGAGGGAGTGCTCTACCCCTTGCTGAAACAGGGATTGCTGACTGACGATGAATACCTGTATTTTACTACGCATGTTCATGGCCGGGCATATTAGCTAGTTCCCAAAAGGGTTTAGCCTAAAGCAGCTTCACCTCCTCCCTTCTTGTGGTAGCGGTGCCGCCGTTTTGATCACGGAGCAGAAAAGCTCAACGAGGCGGGGGTCGAACTGTTTACCGGCCCCCAGCCTTATTTGCTCGAGGGCCCTCTCCGCAGGTAGCGCCTCGGCGCCCCACTGGCCGGTTGTCAGGGTGGCAAAGGCATCAGCTAGCGCCACAATGCGGGCTTCCAGTGGTATCTCGTCACCTTTCAGTCCCTCGGGGTAGCCGGTACCGTCGTAGTGCTCATGGTGATGGAGAATGCAATCAACGCAGGGAGCCAGTTGGTGAGACTGGCTGACAATAGCCGCGCCTAATTGCGGGTGGGTTTTGATTACTTCCTGCTCCTCGGCGGTGAGCTCATCTTGCTTGTTTAGTATCTCATCGCTGATGCCAATCTTGCCAATATCGTGCAGCAGGGCACAGGTTTCCAGCCTGTTTTTCTCTAGGGGCTCTAGGTTGAGGGCATCGGCCAGGGCCAGGGAGTATTCCACCACCCTCTGGGAATGCTCCCCGGTGTAATGGTCTCTGGCGTCCACCGTGGCGGCCAGGGCATATATGGAGCTTAGCGCACCGCTGCTGTCATGGGGGATTATGGCGCCGGCGGTGATCCTGCCTGATGGTTGCCGTGTTGCCGAGGCACACCGGGTCTGGTTGCCGCCGTTTCGCTTCGCCTGGTAGAGAGCGGCATCAGCGGCGGCGATAATCTCATTGGCCCCGATGCCGTCAGCCGGCCAGGTGGCCAGCCCCAAACTGGCGGTAAGGGGAACATCTCCGGCGTTCACTGTTTTGGCCACCTTGCGGCGGACTCGTTCCGCCACTTGCTGGGCAGCCTCAACGCCGGTCTGGGGGAGGAGAATGGCAAACTCATCACCACCGTAGCGGAAGGCCTGGTCAGCGCTTCTTATGGTATTCTTCAGGGTGGTGCCGACCTGCTTGAGGATTTTATCCCCGGCGAGGTGGCCGTAGTTATCATTGAATGTCTTGAAGGAATCCAGGTCAAGGATGATTAGTGAGAAGATGCCGCCATAGCGGGAATGGCGGCCAATTTCGCTGGAAATCATTTCGTCCAGAGAGCGGCGGTTAAGCAGCCCGGTAATCTCATCAACGCGGGCCCGTTCCTCGGCTTTGGCGTAGAGGCGGGCATTCTCCACAGCGATGGTGATTTGGGGGGATAGATACTCAAGGATCTTGATGTGGCGCTGGCTGATGGCATTGGGCTTAGTGCTGGCTATAACCAGGCTGCCGATAACGTCACCATCCATCCTTAGGGGTAGGCAAGCTATGTAGCGTATCCCCTGCTCGAGGTGGTAATTGCCGATATCAACGGTGGTGTGCTTCGCCAGGTCAGGCTCAATCAGCGGTGTTTTGTGCTCAACCACCCATTCGGTAAAGGTGCCCTTGATTGGTATCCTGTCCCCCACGTGAAAGTTGGGGTCTGCCTTGGCAGATAGCGCCAGGACAAGAAGCTCGTTCTCCTCAACAAGAAGGATTGATGCCCAGTAGATATCTATCAGCTTGTTTAGCTCGACGACGAAGCTATCGAATATTTCGTGAATATCCAGCCGGGAGGTAATAATGGCAATTGAACGGTTAAGCAGGGACAGTTCCTCTTCACGTTCCCTGAGCTGCTCCCGCAGGTATTCCTTTTCCATGCTTACCGCTACGCGATGGGTGACATCATCGAGCAGATTGAAGTCTTCAAGGGAGTACCGCCCAGACTGTTTTTTACCCAGTACCAGAATGGCAATTAACTTCTCCCGGCTGATTAGGGGCAGAAATAGTTCTACTTCATGTTGGTTGATTGCTTCCTTTTCCTGCCGCCACAGGCTGCGGAATTCAGGCAGGATGGACAGGTCCTCCCGGGTCAGCGGTTTTTGTTCAAAACTGAGGTACTTCACAATGGGATTGTCCTCTTTCAGAACAAGCCTGGCCAGGGGGTTATCCTTACCCTTGGGTTCCGCCAGGTGAAGGGTAAAGTTCCTGCTGTCAGCCTCAGGGAAGAGCAGGCAGGCATGCTTGCAGCCGATGGCTTTGGTGATTAGGGATAGCAGCTCACCCCCCTGGGCTTTTAGGCTGAAGACATTGTGTATGGTGTTGGCAAATTGAGATAGCTCTTGGCGGTAGTCATAGCTTTGCCCTTGGAGGCTGCGGCTAATCAAGGTGAAGATAGAACCGCGCAGTCTGAAGATAAACCAGGCTACAGCAATAGCCACCACGGTGGCGGCCGCCGTGGCGGTCAGGCTGAGTTCAAAGTCAAGCGCGGCATGAAGGATAAACAGCAAGGTCCAATAGCTGGCAGCACCAATAATCGCCAAGACGACCCAAGCCAATCCTCGCCGCAAGACAATCCGTATATCAACCAGCTCATGCCTGATGGTGGCAAAGCTGAGGATGAAGGCGTTGATAAGGTTGCCAAAGTGGCTTATGGGGTACTCCTTGCCCCAGGGTAGCAGCGCTGCCAGGGTGAAGATGGTCAGCGTGCCGAGGCCGAGGAGGAGGGAGATGATTTGATTATACAGGACGGGATTATCGAGGACCTTTAGCCGTTTCCATAAAGCATAAGCGCTCCGGCCGAGCAGGGTCATCAGGGGCACGAGGAGGAAGATAACCCCGGGGCCGTAGTCAGGATAGAGCTTATCACCAATGGCAGTAACCCCTCGGGGGAGAAGGCCCAGCAGCACCGCGGCAACAATCCCGGCTAGGGAAATGTAGGCAAAGGGTAACCAGCGCCCCTGCCCGGGGGCAAAGAAGGAGGAAACAAAGGTGTAGAACTGGACGGCCATTAAGGGGAAGAAGATGATGATGGCTTTAAGGAGGGGGAGGTTGTACTGGGGGTAGAAGTTACTGCGGAAGATGTAGTCAGCAAGGCTCCACAGCATAGCCGGAATGAGGAACAGGATGAAGAGCAGATGGCGCCGCTGCCAGGGCCGGCTGCTAACGGTGGTCACCAGCAGTGGTATATAGGCGATTATCGCAATTAAGGGGAATAAAGAATAAATGTTCATATTTAGAGAAATTATCGGGGTAAACGTGGAGGCTGTCAAGTGAAACTAAAGTATATAGGCTAAGGTAAGGGAGACTAAAGTACTATCTGGTTGTTGCCCGCTCCGCCTCAGTGGTTACCCTAACCGGAGGTACCGCCTCGGGCTTGCCGAGCAGTTGTGCCAGCACCCTTTCCGGGGGGTTGATGTGGGGGGGCTTGAGATGGGCGAGGTCAGCACCCTCGGCTTGCCGTTGTGCGGTGTAATTGGCAAAGGCACCGGGAGGCAGCAGGGTGACCTCTACCCGGAAGTTAATCATATCAGCCAGGTCATCATGAGCCGCTGATGATGTATAGGTGTCGTTGTCAAGGTGCAGAAGCTGCTGGTGGACGGCGGTGGCAATGTCGGTCTCGTTACCCTTAAAGCTGTCTTTGGGTTCAATGAGCAGGCGCAGTACCGGCTCCCCCGGTTTCTTAAATGCTGTCCAGTCTTGATAAGCAATTCCGGTATTCTCGATGGCCTGCCAGATCATCTTCTCGGTGAGCCGGATGACGACAAAATCAAGGAGCCCATCGGCTCGCCTGTCAAAGACCATCTGCGGGATATTAATGCCCAGTTTTTCATTGCGCAGTGAGGTTATCCTGACTATATCGCCGATCCGGTAGCGGACCATAGCCCCGCCGTGGAAATTGGTGATGACTATCTCATAATTCTCCCCGGGGTTTACCTCATCAAGCAGCACCGTCTTGGGCTGGTAGCTGCTGTCCAGCTGCCGTTTGAAGTGCTCATCTTCCGGGATAAACTCAAGGAAGTTAAGGCTGGGGATGAAGGTCATGCTGCCATAATCCCAGGTCTGGGTGGCGACAATGCCAGCTTCAGTGCTGGCGTAAACATCCAGGGGGTATCTCCCCCATAATTCCTTGATTTTTTCTTTGTAAACCCAGCTGTCCAGCCCGCCACTTATAATGCCTTTGACCTTCCAGATATCCCGGGGCAGTAGTGGGCGGCGGGCAAGCTTGCTCTTAATCAGCCCTTTAGTTAGCCGGAGGAGGGCCCGGGGCTGGGAGAGTAGGGGGAGGGGGTTTGGTTTATCCCGGGACTGGCTAAACCTTTCCCCAACCGCGGCCAGCACCAGAGACAGTCCGAAGAAGTAGTCAAGCCCCTCGGACAGGGCTTGCTGAAAGGCGAGCTGTATCCTTTCCTCAAAGGATAGCCTTTCCGCTTCTTCCAGGGGGGGCAGGTATTTGGACGGGCTTTGCAGTTCCAGCATCTGGGCCATGGTACCGGACATATACGGCCGGGGGGCTACGGTATAGACAATCTTGGGGCACTCCCTGAGCTGGGAGGTATCCCCCCGCCCCTTACATCCGGAGAGAATGCCTACGCCGTACATTACCGCGCTTAATTCTTCACAAAATGCCCGGGGCAGCGGTACCCACTTGCAGGGGTATTCGCCAGACCTGCCCGAGGTGTGCACCCACATGGCCGGTTTGGCGGGTAATATGTCTTCTCTCTGCTCAGCAAGTTCCGGGCAATAATCAGCATAGGTGGTTAGCGGCACCCATTGCCGAAACTCGTCAACCGTCCTTGGTTTTGCCCCGCGCATAATCTTCTCGCCCAGCTTGCTGCGGTTTAACAGTTCCAGTTGTTCCAGCAGTAGGCGTCTCTGGATAGCCATGAATTGCTCAATATCCAGGCTGGTAAAGCCACAGCACATTTGCCATAGCTCTCCGTTCCTGCCCTGCTGCAGAAGCTCAACTGCCCGTGGCATCTATACCTCCCAAGCTAAAACAGTAACAAATTTAACTATGGCAGGTGTCGCTTAGCTTGGGAAGTGATTGGGTTCTAGAACGCAGTTCTATTAGGGGAAAGTGCCCGCTTGCTGGTGAGGACAGGTATGTTGATGGTGGTATCGGGGGGTGATTAGAGGTCGGTGGTGGCTTCTTTAGAATCGGACAGCTCTTGTAGCTGCTCCTTCAGCTCCTCGAGGCTTTGTGCCCGGGGCAGCTTAAATAGATCCAGCCCGTAGCCGAGGAAGAACTCGAGGAAATTGCGGAGTAGCTCCCTGACCCGGTGCATGAACTGGAAGAATTCTTCTCGGGTGATGTATTCGGCAGGGCTGGGGGCTTCACTGGGCTGTAATTGGCGATCAATGAGGTGATGGAGGTATTCGGGGCGGCTCATATCGCCCCGTCTTTGGTCAATCTTTCTGACCAGGGCATCATCAATGACGAGGATTGCCTGGTTTTCATCAACTATAAGTACCCGATTCGCGGCCACCTGGTGCCCCCTTGGCTAGGTATTATTTGCATTCTACCTTAAATAAATATAGCACCAGGGCATAAAGCCGAGTATAAAGGTAATAAACATTACATAAAGTTTTCATTAAGGTTTTGTTAACAGGGGCTGGGGCCGGGGGTAAAAAGGAATAGCCCGAAGACTTAACTGTCCTCAGGCTATTAATCGGCGGTTATTGTTAACTGGGCAGTGGCTAGGCAGCGTTCT
>CAZAYK010000002.1:0-21561 GCA_964489415.1 uncultured Dehalococcoidaceae bacterium
AGGATAACCCTAACCTAGGCTGGTATCATCTGCAGTGCCGGCTGGAGGGCGGGAAGTAGGGGTGATAACAAGCCTTCCCCTACCGGCCCGTGCCCACTAATAATATACTGGAAGGAGAGAATGGTGAAAGAAGCAGTGATTGTTAGCGGCGTGAGAACTGCCATCGGTAATTTTGGTGGCTCACTGCAGGATGTCCCCGTAGTGAAACTGGGTGCCATTGTCATTAGGGAGGCAATGAAGAGGGCTGGCCTCAGACCAAAACGAGACCCCGAGGTGCTCAGTAATGCACCCCAAGCCTTGGACTCAGATTTGATTGAACTGGAAAAGCAATACGCCGATTGGGATGACTCCCTGCAGGAAGTAACCGTGGATGAGGTCATCATGGGAAATGTCATCCAGGCAGGTCAGGGGCAGAACCCCGCCCGGCAGGCTTCCATCTATGCCGGCATCCCCAAGGAGGTAACTGCCTACACGGTAAATAAGGTCTGTGCCTCCGGTATGAAGGCAGTAGCGCTGGCGACCCAGGCAATAAAGGCCGGTGATGCCGAGGTCATCGTTGCCGGGGGTATGGAGAATATGAGCGCCGTCCCCTACTACTTCCCCAAGGCCAGGTGGGGGGCCCGGATGTTCAACACCGAGCTAATTGACGGCATGGTTCACGATGGCCTGTGGGAAATATTCTACGGATACCATATGGGCATAACCTCGGAAAATATCGCCGAAAAATACGGCATCACCCGCGAGGAGCAGGATCGGTTCGCTCTGATGAGCAACCAGAGGGCGATGGCTGCCATCAAAGATGGCATTTTCCGGGAAGAGATTGTCCCGGTTGAGGTCAAGGTAAAGAAGGAGACCAAGCTATTTGATACCGATGAACACCCCCGAGAGACCTCGATGGAGCTTCTGGGTAAGCTGCCCGCGGTATTCAAGAAAGACGGCACCATAACGGCGGGGAATGCCTCCGCCATCACCGACGCCGCCGCCGCCCTGGTAATAATGTCGGCGGAAAAGGCCGCTGAGCTGGGGCTCAAGCCAATGGCAACCATCCGTGCTTACGCCTCGGGGGGGATTGACCCCGCCTTTATGGGGCTGGGGGTGGTCCCGGCTACCCGCAAAGCCCTCAAACTGGCCGGCTTGAGCCTGGAGGACATTGACTACATTGAGCTCAATGAAGCCTTCGCCTCCCAGGCGCTGGGAGTGATGCGCGAATTACCCTTTGACCTTGACAAGACCAACCGCCATGGTGGCGGTATTTCCCTGGGACACCCCATTGGCTGCACCGGGGCCAGAATTCTGGTCACCCTGATTCACGAGATGATACGGTGTAACCTGAAGTTCGGTCTGGCCACCCTGTGCATTGGTGGTGGGCAGGGGATGGCTCTCATCGTGGAGAGAAGCTAAGACTATTTCCCCCGTTTTTCATACTCGGGGCACCAAGTGACATTGGGGCGTGCCGGATTGCGGCACGCCCCCCGCCAATTCCATTTGCAACTATCACACAGGAAGATGTTGATGCCCAGCGCCTTCTTCACCCTGATCCATAACCGGTCCTTCCACGTCGGGCCCATGGCAATTTCTCCCCCAAAACACCCCTAGTATACCAGATTAGGGTGCTATTCAACAATAATTGTGCTAGAATATAGGCAGGTTGATAATCGGAGTTTATCATGGTCAGTTCCCAGGCCAAAAAGAGGGCAAGAAAATCGATCCCAAAAAGAGACCAGCCGGTAACCGTGGCCGAAGAGAAGCAGCTCAACCTGAAGACGGTTAGTTGGGGTGAGCTGACCTGGGTTGACATCGTCCCGCCGACGGAAGCCGAAATTGAATACCTGGCCCAACACTATAACTTCCACCCTCTGGATCTGGACGACTGCCTCAGCCGCATCCAGCGCCCCAAAATTGACGAATATCCCGACTACCTGTTCCTGGTCTTCCACTTCCCGGTATTCAACAAGGAGGCGCGGGTAACTACTGCGGGACAGCTCTCGGTGTTTATTGGCGAAAAATACCTGATTACCCTGCACAAGGGTGACCTCAAGCCACTGGTCAAGTTCTTCCGCGAGTGTGAGCTTGAGGAAGAAGCCCGCGAGGAGAACTTCAGCCAGGGCTCCGGTTATCTTTTGTACCGGATAATTGACCGCCTGGTGGACTACTGCTTCCCCATCTTGAATAAGATTGGGGCCAATATTGAACAAACCGAGGATAATATCTTTGCCAGTCGGGGCATGCCCCGGGCAATTGAAGACATCTCCATCCTGCGGCGTGATGTCATCTCCTTCCGCCGCATCATCTGGCCGATGCGAGCCGTTATCGGCAGCCTGGAACCGAAGATTCGCCGGTTTACCACCACGGACCTGTCCGTTCATTTTGGCGATATGACCGACCATGTTGACAAAATTTGGGACGGCTTGGATGAATATAAAGAGATAATTGAAGGGTTAAATGACACCCATGACTCCCTGGCAACCAACCGCACCAATGAGGTCATGCGCATGCTGACCATTATTGCCACCATCCTGCTACCGCTGACCGTAGTTGCCTCCATCTATGGCATGAATATCCCGCTACCCTTCCAGAATTCCCGTTATTCCCTGTTCGTGGTGCTGGCCATCTGGGTAGCCATCGTCAGCGGCATGCTCTATTTCTTCCGCCGTCAACGCTGGATTTAAACCATGGGTATCTCACACCGACTGGTGATTATTACGGCTATCTTTATCACCTGCCTGATCACCGCCAATATCATCGCCGTCAAGGTAATTAGCCTTGGCCCAGTTATCCTGCCCGCCGCCATCTTTGTCTTCCCGATAAGCTACATCTTTGGTGATATTCTCACCGAGGTTTACGGCTACCGCTGGGCACGGCGGGTAATCTGGCTGGGCTTCATCTGCAACCTGATCTTTGTCTTCTTTGCCTGGGTAGGGCAGATTCTGCCCCCGGCTCCCTTCTGGGAAGGGCAGGAAGCCTACCAGCGTATCCTGGGTTATACACCGCGGCTGCTCGCCGCCTCGTTCGGTGGCTACCTCGTCGGGGAATTCGCCAATTCCCTTGTTCTCGCCAAGATGAAGGTTCTAACCAAGGGGCGCTGGCTGTGGAGCCGCACCATTGGCTCCACCATCGTGGGCCAGGGACTGGACACTTCGATATTTATTACCCTGGGCTTCATCGGCACCCCCTCCTTCCTACCCATCATGATCCTGTACCACTGGCTAGCCAAGACGCTCATTGAAGCCCTGGCCACCCCGCTGACCTATGCTGCGGTCAATCTGCTGAAGAAAAGAGAGATGATAGATACCTATGACTACGAAACCAATTTTAATCCCTTCCTTATCTCGGGTTAGGCAATTTATACCGGGGAAAGAAGCCCCTCCCTGTCCGGGGGTAGGTTTGTAAATAAACATTAACGGTGTGAAGTAGAATTTAATGTATATCAAGATACTAGGAGCCCATAACTGCGAATCACCGGAGGCCAAGCTCACCAGCCTGCTTATTGATGATGTCCTGGCGCTAGATGCCGGGGCACTTACCTCCAGCCTTTCCTTCTCGGCACAGCAGAACCTTGAGGCCATTCTGCTCACTCACCAGCACTATGACCATCTCCGGGATGTCCCCGCCATTGCCATGAATGCCCTGCTCCACGAGACCACCATCAATGTGTACTCAACTCAGGCAGTGTATGATGCCCTGGCCAGTTACCTGCTTAATGAGGAATTATATCCTGATTTCCTGAACAAGCCGGCAGGAAAGCCCACCATCAACTTCACCCTGATGCCACCCCACCAAAGCCAGCAGATTGCCGGCTATGATGTCCTCACCGTTCCGGTAAAGCACTCCGTTCCCAGCGTCGGCTATCAGATAACCTCACCTGACGGTAAAGCCCTGTTCTATACCGGGGATACCGGCCCCGGCCTGGCTCAGTGCTGGCAGCAGGTATCACCCCAGCTAATCATTATTGAGGTTACCGCCCCCAACCGGTATGAACAGTTTGCCCGCGATAAAGGGCACCTCACCCCCAGCCTGCTGGCACAAGAGCTGGACAGCTTCCACCGGCTAAAGGGCTACCTGCCCCAGGTGATTACGGTTCACATGAACCCCCGGCAGGAGAAGGAAATAGCCGCGGAAATAGCTGCCCTGACCGGTTCTGGTGATAATCCCATCAGGCTGGCCCACGAAGGGATGATAATCCATCTATAAAACATACGGGGAGGGAGCCCCATTAGCGAACCGAGGTTTATCGTTGACCAGAATGTGGGCAAGCTGGCCCGATGGCTCCGGCTGATGGGATATGACACCCTGTTCTTTGACCGTGGTGATGACTCCCAGATGGTGGCTCAAGCCCTGGCTGAGGGGAGGATAATCATCACCAAGGATTCCGAGATTATGAAGAGACGGCTGGTCACCAGCGGCCGCCTTCAGGCGGTGTTAATTAGTAGCGATGAACCGGAGCAGCAGATGCGGCAGTTAATCAGCAGGCTAAGGCTGAACTGCCGGTTCCGACCGTTCACCCTCTGCCTGGAATGCAATCAGCCCCTGGAAGAGCGGAGCCGGGAAGAGGTAGCCGGCCGGGTGCCCCCCTATGTCTTTCAAACCCAGCGCCAGTATATGGAGTGCCCCGCCTGTCACCGTATCTACTGGAGAGGCACTCACTGGGAGGCGATGACCAGAAAGCTGGAGAAATTTATGAATGAAGGCAAAGTAACCGATTGAGGAGGTTTCTATGGATGTCTATCATGCCGTAACCAGCCGCCGGTCAATCAGAAGGTTCCAGGACAGGGCAGTACCCTATGCGGTACTAGAGAAGTGCGTTAATGCCGCCCGGCTGGCACCCAGTGCCCGGAACCGCCAGCTGTGTGAATACATCATCGTTGATGATGACCGGCTCCTCCCCCGGGTATTCGATTGCATCACCACGTGGGCGGGCCAGCCCAAGCCCAAAGGAGCCACACCAGCGGGGGCACCTAAAGCCTACTTGGTCACCCTGATCAACACTACCCGGGAGGCGGAGGCTGGTAGCCGGCGCCAGGTCACTATCTATGATGTGGGCATGGCCGCCGAGAATATGATCCTGGTCGCCCTGGAAGAAGGGATAGGCAGTTGCCCGATACTGTCCTTCCAGGAAGAGGAGCTGAAGCAGCTTCTCCAGGTACCGGACAACTACGATATTGCCCTGGTGCTGGCCCTGGGTTACCCTGATGAAAGCCCGGTGGTCGGAACCACCACCGGCGGCACCCAGTACTGGGTGGACAGCCAGGGCAGGCGTCATGTCCCCAAGCGGAAACTGGAAGACATTCTCCATCACAACACCGTCGAGCAAGGTTGACCCCAGCCGAGGATATTGTTACACTCAAATCAGGAAATAGCTGGGATATCGCCATGAAAATTGTCACCAGTGACCAGATGCGCCACATAGAACAGGAATGCGCCAAGATTGGCCTGCCCACCCACGTGCTCATGGAAAATGCGGGCAAAGCGGTGGCGGAAGAGGTGAGGCGAATCCTGGGCAATATCAACCAGTCTATCCTCATCCTGATTGGTCCCGGTAACAATGGCGGGGACGGGCTGGTGGCTGCCCGCCACCTTCATGACTGGGGGGCCAGGGTCAGCCTCTACCTCTGTGCCCAGCGAGACAAGGATGCCAACCTGGAACAGGTTCAGCAACGGGGCATAACCTGTATTGCTGCCGCTGAGGATGAAAGCCTAGCCCAATTTGAGGAGCAGCTCTCATCGGCCACCTGCGTGATTGATGCCCTCTTCGGCACGGGGAAACTCCGCCCCCTGCAGGGTATCCCCCAGCAGGTATTAAACCGGGTGGGGGAGACTAGGCAGAAAAACCAAAGCCTGCGAGTTATCGCCGTTGATTTGCCCTCAGGGCTCAACGCCGATAGCGGTGATGCTGACCCGGCCTGCCCCTATGCTGACAATACCATTACCCTGGGCTTCCCCAAACTGGGCTTGTTCCACTTCCCCGGAGCGGAGCGGGTGGGCCAACTGAGCATTGCCGATATTGGCATCCCCGCCCATCTGGCTGATGAGATAAACACCGAGCTGATTACTGACCAGTGGGCCCGAGCCGCCCTACCCCAGCGCCCCCTTAACGCCAACAAGGGGACCTTCGGCAGGGTTCTGGTCGCCGCGGGCTCAATCAACTACATTGGTGCCGCCTACCTGGCATGCAGCGGGGCAATGCGGGCAGGAGCCGGGCTAGTCACCCTGGCTACCGCCAGCAGCCTACAGCCGATTCTCGCCGCCAAACTGACCGAAGCCACCTACCTCCCCCTGCCTGAGTCCCCGCCCGGCATGGTGGCTCTTCAGGCGGCCGATGTCATCGGGCAACAATTCAGCCAATATCAGGTGCTGCTGCTTGGCTGTGGGCTGGGACAAAGCCAGGCCGCCATGAAATTTGTCAGTGCTGTTTTGGTAAAACCAAAACTCCCCGCGCTGGTCCTTGATGCTGATGCCCTCAATACCCTGGCCCAGATCCCCAACTGGTGGCAGGAACTGACCAAAGATGCTATACTAACCCCACACCCCGGAGAGATGGCGAGGCTGTGCGGGGTATCCATCGCCGAGGTCCAAGCCGACCGGATAGGCATCGCCCGAAGTAAGGCCGTGGAGTGGCACAAAACCATTGTCCTCAAGGGTGCCCATACGGTTATTGCGGCGCCTGATGGGCGCTGCCGGATCAGCCCGTTCGCCAACCCGGGACTGGCCTCCGCGGGCACCGGGGATGTCCTCACTGGGGCTATCGCCGGGCTGGTGGCCCAGGGGCTGCCCCTCTTTGAGGCGGCTACCCTCGGTGTTTACCTCCATGGTAAAGCTGGTGACACGGTCAAAGGCATGGTGGGAGATGCCGGAATGATCGCTAGCGACCTCCTCCCCACCCTGCCGTTAGTAATCAAGCAATTAAAGAGACGAGTAAATTGACGGGACAGGATACCATGCTGCTCGCCATTGATATTGGCAATACCAACATCACCCTCGGGGTGTTTACCGATAGCGAGCTTCACGCTACCTGGCGCATCGCCACCGATATTCACCGCCTCGCCGATGAGTATGCCACCCTGCTGATTAACCTGCTGCACCATCGCAGTCTGAACACGGCTGACATTACCAAGATAGCCGTGTGCAGTGTCGTCCCGACACTGACCACCGTCTTTGAGGAGATAGGGGAACGCTACTTCCACACCTCACCGCTGGTGGTGGGGGCCGGGGTCAAGACCGGCGTGCGCATCCGCCTCGATAACCCCAGAGAGGCGGGGGCTGACCGTATCGTTGATGCCGCGGCGGCCCACCATCTCTATGGTGGGCCGGTAATCATTGTGGACCTGGGCACCGCCACCACCTTCGATACCGTCTCCAAGGAAGGCGATTACCTGGGTGGGGCGATTGCGCCGGGTATCGCCATGGCCGCTGAGTCACTATTCCGACGGACGGCAATGCTGCCCTCAGTAGGCCTGACCCGCCCGGCACGGGCCATCGGCACCAATACCATCACCGCCATGCAGTCCGGCCTTGTCTTTGGCTACGTGGGGCTGGTGGAGAGCATCGTCAACCGCATCCAGCAAGAACTGGGGGGAAAAGCCACCGTGGTGGCTACCGGGGGCTATGCCAACCTCATCGCCAGGGAGACATCAGTAATTGACACAGTAAACCCCGATTTAACCCTGATTGGGCTAAGACTTATCTACCTGATGAACCGGGCCTAGCCCGGTAGGAGGCAATAATGCTGGCTGATAAAACCATCGTCCTGGGCATAACCGGAGGCATTGCCGCCTACAAGGCCGCCGATATTGCCAGTAAGCTGACTCAGGCTGGCGCCACGGTGGAGGTAGTCATGACCGAGGCCGCCACCAAGTTCATCACCCCGCTGACACTGCGCAATATCACCGGCCGGCCGGTGGTAACCGATATGTTTGAGCCCGCCTCGGAGTACAGTGTGGAGCATATCGCCCTGGCTGAGGTGGCTAATGCCGTGGTAATTGCCCCGGCTACGGCGAACACCATCGCCAAGCTGGCTTGCGGCATCGCCGATAATATGCTGACATCCATGGTGCTGGCCACCAAAGCCCCCGTTATCCTCGCCCCCGCCATGAACGACAATATGCTCCACAATCCCATTACCCAGGAGAATCTAGCCAAACTAAAAGCCCGGGGCTTCACCATTGTTGACCCTGTCCATGGTCGTCTTGCCTCGGGCAAAATGGGCTGGGGGCGACTGGCCGAGACCGAGACAATCATCACCACCATCCAGCGAGTAGTGGGCAGGGATGGTGACCTCGCCGGCAAGCGCATCGTGGTTACTGCCGGTGGCACCCAGGAACCCATCGACCCGGTACGCCACATCAGCAACCGCTCCTCAGGGAAGATGGGTTATGCCCTGGCCGAGGCTGCCAGGGACCGAGGGGCGGAGGTTAAACTGATTACCGCCCCCACCCCCCTACCGGCGCCGGCGGGAATTGAGATTACCCCGGTGAGGACCGCCGCCGAGATGAAGATGGCGGTAAGTGAGGCAGTAGCTCATGCCGATGCGCTACTTATGGCGGCGGCAGTAGCCGACTACCAGCCGAAAGACACCGCCAAGAAAAAAATCAAGAAAGATAGCCCGAGCCTGACACTGGAGCTGGTCAGGACACCGGATATCCTCGCTGAAGTAACCGGTAAATTGGTTAAGGTGGGCTTTGCTGCCGAAAGCGAGGACTTAGTCACCAATGCCCGAAACAAGCTTAAGCAGAAAGGGCTTGACCTGATTGTGGCTAATGACATCACCGATGCCCACAGCGGTTTTGGCACTGATACCAATAAGGTAACCATTATCGACCGCAAGGGCAATGTGGACGAGCTTCCCCTGCTCACCAAGAGAGAGGTGGCCGAGCGGATATTGGACAGGGTTATTCAGCTTCTCAGCTAGAAAGAGGTAATCATGACACTGACACCAAATGTCCCCGACGAGATGCCCAAAGCCTATGAGCCGGGTAAGGTGGAGCAGAAGTGGTATGGCTTCTGGATGAGCAAGGGCTATTTCCAGCCGAAGATAGACCCGACGAAGAAGCCCTTTGTCATCATCATGCCCCCGCCCAATGTCACCGGGGAGCTACACATCGGCCACGCCCTGACGGCTACCATAGAAGATATTATGACCCGGTGGCACCGGATGAAGGGCGAGCCCACGCTATGGCTTCCCGGCGTTGACCATGCCGGCATTGCCACCCAGGTGGTACTGGAGCAGAGGCTGGCCAAAGAAGGGATAACCCGGTATCAACTGGGCAGGGAGGAATTCCTGGAGCGGATGAAGCAATGGGCCGAAAGATACCGCCAGATTATTACCGGGCAACACCAGAGACTGGGGGTTTCCTGTGACTGGAGCCGGGAGCGGTTTACCCTGGACGAAGGCCCCAGCCGCGCCGTGCGCACCGCCTTTGTCAACCTGTACCGAAAGGGGCTTATCTACCGGGGGGAACGGATTATCAACTGGTGCCCTCGCTGTGCTACCGCCCTCTCTGACCTTGAAGTTGACCACAGGGATGTGGCCGGGTACCTGTATTACGTCCGCTACCGGCTGGCTAGTGACAGTGATAGATTCATCACGGTAGCTACCACCCGCCCCGAGACCATACCCGGGGATACGGCTGTTGCCGTTAACCCCAACGATGAGCGGTATAAGGATATGATTGGCCAAAGGGTGATTGTCCCCATCGTAAAACGGGAGGTGCCGGTCATCGCCGATGATGCCGTTGACCCTCAATTCGGCACCGGGGCACTGAAAATCACGCCGGCTCATGACCCGGTGGACTTTGAAGTGGGGCAACGGCATAACCTGGAGACGGTCAATATCCTCAGGGCGGATGCCACCATGAATGAAAACGCCGGGCCCTATGTGGGGCTCGACCGTGACGCCTGCCGCGACGCCATCCTAAGCGACATGGAGCGGGAGGGATTGCTGGTTAAGACAGAGCCCTATTCCCACTCGGTGGGGCATTGCCACCGCTGCCGCACTGCCGTTGAGCCCACCATCAGCAAGCAATGGTTTGTCAAGACCGCCCCCCTGGCGGAGCCCGCCATTAAGGCAGTGGTTGATGGGCGGATCAAGATTATCCCCGAGCGGTTTACCAAGGTCTATCTCAACTGGATGGAGAATATCCGCGACTGGTGTATCAGCCGCCAGTTGTGGTGGGGGCATCGGATTCCCGTGTGGTACTGCCGCCACTGTGAGGAGCTAACCGTATCTGTGGAAGACCCCACGGCATGCCACCACTGCGGCTCAACCCATATCGAACAGGACCCCGATGTCCTTGACACCTGGTTCAGCTCAGCGCTGTGGCCTCACTCGACACTGGGCTGGCCCGATGATACCGAAGACCTCCGCTACTTCTACCCGACCTCGGTAATGGAGACCGGCTATGACATCCTCTTCTTCTGGGTGGCCAGGATGATTATGATGGGTCTGGAGGATACCGGGGAGATTCCGTTTCATACCGTGTACCTCCACGGCTTGGTGCGTGATGAGAAGGGCAATAAAATGAGCAAGATACGGGGTAATGTCCTTAACCCCCTGGATACCCTTGAGGAATATGGCACTGATGCCCTGCGCTTCGCCCTGACTACGGGAACGTCACCGGGGAATGATACCAAGATAACGCCCTCCAAGCTGGAAGCCAGCCGCAACTTTGCCAACAAGCTGTGGAATGCCACCCGTTTCGTGGTCAGGAATCTGGCTCCGGGTAATGCCGCCCGGGAAATCAAGCTGACCCAACTGCCCTTAGAGGACCGCTGGATTCTATCCCGCCTCAACCGAACCGTGGCCACAGTAACCAAACTGATGGAAGAGTACCAGTTTGGTGAAGCCCAACGGCAAATTCATGACTTCCTCTGGGGGGAATACTGCGACTGGTACATTGAGCTGGCGAAAATCCGCCTCGCCCCTGCCCACAGCGCACCATCCCCCATCCCGGTCCTGGTTCACGTTATGGAGACATCACTCCGCCTCCTCCACCCCTTCATGCCCTTCATCACCGAAGAGCTCTGGCAGCACCTCAAGAAACAGCTGAACTGGTCCGCCGAGTCCATCATGATCGCCCCCTATCCCGAGGCGGATAGCCAGGCTATTGACCCGCAAGCCGAGGAAATCATGGCCACCATCATTGAAGTAATCCGCGCCATCCGCAATGTCCGGGCAAACTACAAGGTAGCGAGCAATCGGTGGATTGCGGCCCAGATTTACGCTGACCAGCTCACCCCAGCCATCACCCCCTACACCGAGGCTATCCAGACACTGGCCCGAGCCAAGCCGGTTACCCTCCTTGAGAAACACCCCGAAACGGCCACCGGCGAAAATACCCTGGTACTGGTGCTGAAAAAGGCGGAGGTGGTCATTCCCCTGGCAAGCATGGTTGACCTGGAGGCGGAGAAGAGGCGGCTCCGCCAGGAAATTGACCAAACCCAGGCTGCAGTTTGCCGCCTCCAAGCCCGGCTCAGCGACCATGCCTTTCTCACCAAGGCCCCGGCGGTGGTGATTGACAAGGAACGCCACAAGCTGCAGACGCTTAGCGATAAGCTGACCCGGCTTAAAGAGCAAATCAGCAAATTTTAGGGGAGGTAGGGACTATGTTCGAAAGAATACTGGTGCCCCTGGATGGCTCCAAGGTGGGCGAGGCAGCACTACCCTACGTTGAGGAACTGGTCGCCAAGCTAGCACCCCATCATAAGGTCGAAGTTACCCTGTTTCAAGCAATATCACCACAGGCTTACTACGTTACCGCCGGGGAAGCCAGCGTGCCCGTTCCCTACACTGAACAGGAATTAAGACCAATTATCCAGAGGGCGAGGAATTACCTGAGAAAGGCTGGTGAAGGCCTGAAAAGCAAGGGGGCCATCGTCAACACCAAGGTGAGCGCGGGCAGGGCTGCCGATGAGATTCTCAAAGCCGCTGACGAAATCAATGCTGACCTGATTGCCATGTCAACCCACGGGCGGTCGGGGCTGAGCCGCTGGGCCTTGGGCAGTGTTACCGATAAGGTGTTGCGGGCGGGGAAGGTACCCCTGCTTACGGTAAGAGCCCCAAGGGCCAGAGACACATCTAACCCACCACTAAGCTGAGGTAAGGGGAAGGCGGTTCCGCCAGCATCACGGGGCCAGTGGCTCATCAGTGACCAGGGCGCCAAAGAGGCCTTGTTTTGCCCACTGGTGCTTTAAGTATCTCAGCGCCTTTTTGGTATCACTGGCGACCTTGGCCTTCTCACAGTGACTCAGCCGGTATTTAAACCGCCAATAGGTAAATTCCTTCATCTCGCCAATAGTGACTGACCGGGGCGGCGGGTAACCCCTTTCCTGCCAGAAGCGCTCAAGCAGCCCCTCCCGGGGGGCACCATAAATCCGCAGGTAGGCCTCATCGGTCGTTTCCTGCTCACGGCAGAGACCTGAGGACTGCCTCTCTTTATATACCTCCTCTTTTACCGCCAGCAGCAGTGCCTCCTCCACAGTACAACCGTAGAAGTAATTAAGATACTGACCGAACTTACTATCCCCGATAATCTTCCTGACCTCCTCAGCACTCAGCCTAAGGGGGGGCTTGCCGTAGAACAGAAAATCCCTTTTCTCATCCTCAGGCAGCAAACCATCAACCGACTCGCACAGCCGCTCGGCTAACAGCAGCCAGTCAAAGGCCTCACCATCAATAAGGTAGCGGTAGGTACGGCCATGATGGGTCTCCTCAGCACTGGTCCACAGTCCCATGGCTTCCAGCAAAGCAAGGTACCAGTGCTTACCGGCCATAATCGCCTCTTCCAGGTGCCTTATTGCCTCGGCATCACCGGGAGAGCTTGCCTGACTAGACACCAACTGATTCTTCGGATCGGTCACCTTACCTACCGCCTCCGTCACCTTCCGCAGCAATGCTTGTATTTCTTGCCACTGCCACAGGGGCAGGGGTCATTGCGGCCTATCTTTCTCTTGCCCCCCACCCTCACCCGCTGCCGGCTCCCGCTGCCCACCGCCTGAGCCACCGGCGCCGGTGCTGGCCGCGGGGCTTCCCGCCGCTGGATAGTCACCCGATAAATGGTATGCGCCACATCATGCTGAATGGTGGAGAGCAACAATTGAAACTGTTTGTACCCCTCATTCTTATAGGCATCCACCGCCTTCGTCTGGCGCAACGTCTGCCACCCCGCCTCAAGACGCATGTTTTCCATCGCCGTCAGGTGCTCCACCCACAGGTTATCAATGATGCGCAGCATCACCAGCCTTTCCAGCATCCTCATATTATCGGGGCCAATCTCCTCCTCCCGCTGCTGATACAGGGTCTCGGCATAGCTGGTAAGACGGTCCTCAATCTCCTTGGGCTTTAAAGAAGAGAGGGCTGCCTCATTTAACTGCGGCGGCAGGGGGAAGATGGTGGCCACATCAGCAATCAGCCCGGCAATATCCCCGTCAAGACCACGGTTATCGGGGAGGCGGGAGGCAACAATACCCCGTATCTCATCCTTAACCATGGACAGGATATTCGCCTTGAGGTCAGCACCACTCAGTATCTTCCTCCGCTCATTATAGATAACCTCGCGGTGCTTATTGACGACATCATCATACTCCACCAGATGCTTGCGGATATCAAAATGGTAACCCTCAACCCGCTTCTGGACATCGGTGATTGCCCGGTTAATCAGGGGGTTCTCAATGGGGGCATCCTCATCCATGCCCGCCCATTCCATAAAGCCCTTAATCCGGTCACCACCGAAACGGCGCATAATATCATCCTCAAGAGAAACGTAGAACCGCGAACTCCCCGGGTCTCCCTGCCGGCCGGCACGACCGCGGAGCTGGTTATCAATCCGCCTTGCCTCATGCCGCTCGGTGCCGATAATGTGCAACCCACCGAGCTCAACCACCTTATCGTGCTTCTCCTGCCACTCCTGCGGGTTCTGCCCGTCCGGGCTACCCCCCAAAATAATATCAACGCCACGCCCGGCCATATTGGTGGCCACGGTTACCGCCCCCGGCTCCCCGGCCCGGGCAATGATCCCCGCCTCCTTCTCATGATATTTAGCGTTTAGCACCTGGCAGGGGATGCCCTGCCGCTTCAGCAGGTTACTTAAATGCTCTGACTTCTCAATAGATACCGTGCCGATTAACACCGGGCGCCCCTGCTGGTGAAGCCGCTTAACCTCACCAACCACCGCCCGGAATTTGGCCGCCTCGGTCTTGTAGATCTGGTCATTAAAGTCCTTACGAATCATCGGCTTATGGGTGGGAATAACCACCACATCCAGCTTATAGATCTTGTAAAACTCCTCAGCCTCGGTGATGGCGGTACCGGTCATCCCCGCCAGCTTACTATACATCCGGAAATAGTTCTGGATGGTAATGGTGGCATAGGTCAGGCTCTCCCGCTGGATGCGGACACGCTCTTTAGCCTCTATCGCCTGATGCAGCCCCTCGGAATAGCGCCGACCGTACATCAAGCGCCCGGTGAACTCATCAACGATAATTACCTCACCATCCTTGACCACATAGTCCCGGTCCCGCTTGTAGAGCACATGGGCCTTGAGGGCACTCTCCAGGTACCGGATCAGCGAGTGGTTGGCCGGGTCATATAAATTCGGCGCCTTCAGTACCCCCTCCCGCTGCAGCATCCGCTCCAGATTGCTGATGCCGGCATCAGTGAGGTTAACCGTGCGCGACTTTTCATCCACCGTGTAGTCCTCCTCCGGCCGCAGGCGGGGGACCAGGCGGGCAAAGAGCTGGTAGCGCTGGGCTGATTCCTCAGCGGGGGCGCTGATGATCAGCGGAGTGCGGGCTTCATCAATGAGCAGATTGTCCACCTCATCAACGATGGCGTAGTTCAAGGAACGCTGCACACAGTGGGAAAGGTCAATAACCATGTTATCCCGCAGGTAGTCAAAGCCGAACTCGCTGCTGGTGCCATAGGTAATATCCGCCTGGTAGGCCTCTCTGCGGGGAATGGGGCGGAAATGCCGCCAGTGGGCATCACCAGAATCATAGTCCGGGTCATAAAGCCGGGCAGGAGACGGCTCATCCGGGTGCTGCATGGGGTAAATACTGGCCACCGTTACCCCCAGGGCATGGTAGATAGGCCCCATCCAGTAGGGGTCACGCCGGGCGAGGTAATCATTAACCGTAGCCAGGTGGCACCCCTGTCCGGTCAGGGAATTAAGGTAAAGGGGCAGGGTGGCAGCCAGGGTTTTACCCTCACCGGTTTTCATCTCGGCGATCTTCCCCTGGTGGAGGACAATGCCCCCCATCAGCTGCACATCAAAGTGGCGCTGGCCGATGGTCCGCTTGGCAGCTTCACGGACGGCGGCATAGGCCTCCGGCAGGATATCATCCAGCGAACTGCCGTCTTTGAGCCGGGCTTTAAACTCATCCGTCTTGGCACGAAGCTCGGCATCACTGAGCCTTGCAAAGTCAGGCTCAAGATGATTGATCCGGTCAACCATCGGCTGCAGCCGCTTTAGCTCTTTTTCATTGGAATCAATAAGTCCACCCAGCCACTTAAACATGTTCTTCTCCTATTCAAACATGGCTCCCACGGATAGTCCGGTATGGATGCGATGGATGGCTTCACCCAGTAGGGGGGCTATTGACAATACCGTAATCTTGCCCAATTTCTTGTCATCCTTTACCGGCACGGTATTGGTTACCACCACTTCCTCCACCGGGCACGAAGCTATCCGCTGGATAGCCGAACCCGAGAATATGGGGTGGGTGCAACAGGAATATACCTTCCTCACCCCCCGCTTTTGCAGGGCAGAAACAACACCCACCAGGGAACCCGCGGTATCGATTTCATCATCCACGGTGAGGGCCACCTTACCCTCCACCTCACCGATGATATTTATCGTCTCCGTCTTGTCCTCATTACCCAGGCGCCTCTTCTCCACGATAGCCAGGGGGCTACCGAGCCTGGCGGCAAGATCCCGCGCCCGCTTGCTGATGCCGATATCCGTGGCCACCACCACCAGGTCAGCCAGGCCCTTCTTAGCAAAATAATTGGCCAGCAGATTAAGGGCGGTCAGCTCATCAACCGGGATGCTGAAAAACCCCTGAATCTGCCCGGCATGCAAATCCACGGTCAGCACCCGATTGGCTCCCGCCACGGTAAGCAGGTCAGCCACCAGTCTGGCGGTTATTGGCACCCGGGGCTGGTCCTTCTTATCGGTGCGCCCGTAACCATAATAAGGTATCACCGCGGTAATGCGACCGGCGGAAGCCCGCTTCAGGGCATCAATCATGATCAACAGCTCCACCAGATTGTTATTCACCGGAGAGCAGATAGGCTGAACGACAAAGGTGTCCCGCTGACGGACATTCTCCAGAATACGAACAAAGGTGTTCTCATTACTGAATTGAAAGACCTCACACTTACCCAGGGGTATCCCCAGATATTCCGTTATCTCCTGAGCCAGGGCCGGGTGCGCATTGCCGGTGAACACCTTCAGCTCATCCATTGACCATCATCTCCTTACTTTGCCACAGCATTAACTTAATTATAGCACTATTGCCAACCGGCCTCACCCCGCTCGATACACCCTGCCCCTTATTCCCCTGCCTCCGGGAAAGAGAGCCACCTCGGTGAGAGGTACCATTCACGCCCCAGTCATTGCCTTATCCAGGGCAAGGAAGAAGGATACCCGAGAGCCAACAACAGGCAGGCTTAACCAAGGGGGCATTGGGCGAGTCCCTAATCAGGTCAGGGGGAAGCGGTGACAGAGCTCGGCAACCTCCTGCCTCACCTGCTGACAAATACGCTGGTTGCCGATATGGCTAATTACGGTAACGATTAGTGAGGCGATCTGCCTCATCTCTTCAGCGCCGAAGCCACGGGTGGTTACCGCCGGTGTCCCCAGCCGGATGCCGCTGGCAATACGGGGGGGGCGGGGATCAAAGGGAATGGCATTCCGATTAACAACAATGCCGGCTGCCTCCAGGGCCTCCTGAGCCTCCCTCCCGGTAACCCCGGTGGGGGTAAGGTCAACCAAGACAAGGTGGTTATCGGTCCCCCCGGACACCAGGCGCAGCCCCAGCCGCTGCAGTTCACTGGCCAGGCTAAGTGCGTTATCCAGCACTGCCCGCTGATAGTCAGCGAACTCCGGCTGCATGGCTTCATAAAAACACACCGCCTTGGCAGCAATGACATGCATGAAGGGGCCACCCTGCGTTTCCGGGAAGACAGCAGCATCTATGCAATCGGCCAGGTCCTGCCGGCATAAGATAAAGCCGCTCCGCGGACCCCGCAATGTCTTGTGGGTGGTTGACGTAACCACCCGGGCATAGGGTACCGGGGTGGGGTGCAGCCCCACCGCCACCATGCCGGCAATATGAGCCATATCAACGATAAGACTCGCCCCGACCAGGTCAGCAATCTCCTGGAAGCGCTCAAAGTCAATGATGCGGGGATAAGCACTGGCCCCAGCCACAATCACCTTGGGGCGGTGCTCCCGAGCCAGCCTCTCCACCTCCCGATAGTCAATCCTCTCCGTCTCCCGGTTAACCCCATAGGGTATGAAATGGTATGACCTGCCGGAAAAACTCGCCTTATCACCATGGGTAAGGTGCCCGCCGTGAGCCAGACTCATCGCCAGGACGGTATCACCATATTCCAGCAGGGCATAATATGCTGCCATATTTGCCTGAGCCCCGCTGTGCGGCTGAACATTGGCATGCTCGGCGTGAAATAGCTCCTTGGCCCGGGCTATGGCCAAATCCTCAACGATATCCACATTGTCACAGCCACCATAATAGCGCTGGTGGGGGTAACCCTCAGCATATTTATCATTGAGAACCGAGCCCTGAGCTTCACGCACCGCCTTGCTGGCATAGTTCTCGGAAGCAATCAGGTTTATCGTCTCCTGCTGCCGCTTTCCCTCCAGCTCAATGGCATGGGCAATTTCGGGGTCCGTCTGTTCTAAGAAACTCATCATCCTCTCCCCGGAGTGCGGGGGACATACCTAAATAGTCTACAATGACGCCGAATTGCTGTCAATTTCACTCAGTGAAGGCGCTAGCTGAATCGCCTGGCTGGCTGCGGCTCCGTGGAGAGGAGGAGAAACCTTGACAAATGGTGCCCACCCGATTACAATATATGTAAAGTTGTTCCATTCCCCCCACCCACTTGACACTGAGTGATTTTTTCAATTATAAATAGTGCCAAGAGTATCCCCGAGGTTCCGGTACTCTTAATGACATACGCCTGAATTACATCCTTTGCAAATTTCCGAGAAAGGTGGGGAATTTCCAGATCCCTCAGTTGCGGTTCTCCTTTATGCCGAAGTACATTTTTGTTACTGGTGGTGTGGTTAGCTCGGTAGGGAAAGGTATCACTGTCGCCTCCATCGGTAATATCCTCAAGAACCGTCAGCTTAATGTGTCGGTGCAGAAGCTGGACCCCTATCTCAATGTTGACCCGGGGACAATGTCCCCCTACCAGCACGGTGAGGTATTTGTTACCAAGGATGGTGCTGAAACTGACCTAGACCTAGGCAACTACGAGCGCTTCATTGATGCCGAGATTACTGCCGACTGCAATGTGACCTCGGGGCAGATCTACAGTGCGGTTATTGCCAAGGAGAGGCGGGGGGACTTTCTCGGCGGCACCATCCAGGTGGTGCCCCATGTCACCACCGAGATTAAGACACGGTTTACCCAACTTGCCGAGAAAACTAAGGCTGATGTCGTTCTTATTGAGGTGGGGGGCACGGTGGGCGATATTGAGGGACAGCCCTTCCTGGAAGCGATACGGCAGATGAGAAACGATGCGGGCAGGAACAATGTGCTCTACATCCATGTTACCTTCCTCCCCTACCTCAACTCCACCCAGGAGCTAAAGACCAAGCCCACCCAGCACAGCGTTAATGAGCTGCGCCGCATTGGTATTCAGCCGGATATCATCATCTGCCGCAGTGACTACCCCATTCCGCAAAGCATCCGGGATAAGATATCCCTCTTCTGCGATGTGGAGAAACAGGCGGTTATCCCCCTGCCCACCGTAGATACCATCTATGAGATACCACTGATACTTGAGGAGACCGGGCTGGGGAAGCTCATTGTGGACAAGCTCGGTATTGAGGCCCACCCGGTAAACCTGAGGCAATGGCGACGCCTGGTCACCCGGATCAAAAGCCCCCGGGAGGCAGTCAATATTGCCCTGGTCGGCAAATACGTGGAATTAACCGACGCCTACTACTCAGTTCGCGAGGCGCTGTACCATGCCGCCCTCTATCACAACCGGGATGTTAATCTGCTCTGGGTTCACTCCGAGGACCTGGAAAAAGACTCTAGCGATGCCCTGCTGCGCACCGCCCAGGGTATTATCGTCCCCGGCGGCTTCGGCATCCGGGGAATTGAGGGAATGGTCAAGGCAGCCGAATATGCCCGAGAAAATAAAATCCCTTACCTGGGGCTATGCCTGGGGATGCAGGTGATGGTAATTGAGTTCGCCCGCCATGTCCTCGGCTCCGCTGAGCCCAACTCCACCGAGTTTGACCCGTCAACTCGCTACCCGGTTATTGACCTCATGCCCGAGCAAAAGAAGATAAAGGGCATGGGAGCCACCATGCGTCTGGGCAGCTACCCCTGCCACCTGTTACCCGGCAGCCGTGCCGCCCGGGCCTATGGCCAGAAGGTTGTCTACGAACGGCACCGCCATCGCTTTGAATTTAACAATGCCTTCCGCGACCGCCTCCAGGAGGCAGGCATGATTTACAGCGGGCTATCCCCGGATAATAACCTCGTTGAGATCTGCGAACTAGCTGACCACCCCTGGATGGTGAGCTGCCAGTTTCACCCTGAGTTTGGTTCCCGCCCTGCCCGCCCCCACCCCCTATTCCGCGACTTTATTGGTGCCGCCAAGGATGTACTCCGCGAGGGTGCCCAGCCCCCGCTACCCCTTTCATCCTAGTATGGAGAGGAGAAGCCAATGCAAATCTTCTTAGACACAGCCAATATCGACCAAATCAGGCAGGCTGCCAAGCTGGGTATTATCAGCGGGGTTACCACCAACCCCACCCTGGTCGCCAGGGAATCAACCAGTGATTATGAAACCGTGATCAAGACCATCTGCTCCATAATCAGTGGCCCGGTCTCGGCTGAGGTACTCGCCGAGGATGCCGCCGCAATGATTGAGGAGGCGCGAATTAAAGCCTCCTGGGCACCGAATGTCACCATTAAGATACCCGCCACCGCTGCCGGTCTGGAGGCAACCTCCACCCTGAGCCGGGAGAACATTGCGGTAAACATGACACTATGCTTCTCGGTGAATCAGGCCCTGCTTGCCGCCCTCGCCGGGGCAGCCTTTGTCAGCCCGTTTGTCGGCCGGCTCGATGATGCTGGCCATGATGGCATGCAGGTAGTGAAGGACATTGTTGAGGTATATCACCGCTACCAGTTAAAGACCAGGGTAATTGCCGCCAGCATCCGTCACCCCCTGCACTGCGTGGCGGCGGCCAAGGCAGGAGCGCACATTGCCACTGTCCCCTACAGTGTGCTCATGCAGATGATACAGCACCCGCTCACCGATGTCGGTGTTAGCCGCTTCCTCGCCGACTGGCAGCGGGTTTCACCCCCAAGTAAGCCAAATTAGTCCCTCCGGTCACGGCAGTTAAAGGAGGTGAGAGTGAGGTTAAATCATGGACATTGCAGAACTAGGGAAAAAGACCAAGGACGAATTAATTGAATTAGGCAAGGAAATGGGTATCAACGACCTTGCCGGGCTTAAGAAGCAAGACATCATCATGCGCCTGCTCCAGACCGATGCCGAGCAGCAGGGCTATATTTTCTGCAAAGGCATCCTGGAGATTATGAGTGATGGCTATGGCTTCCTCAGGCAGGATACCCTGCTCCCCAGCCCCACCGACGTCTATGTTTCACCATCACAGATCCGCCGCTTCGGGCTGCGCAACGGCGATATGGTCTCCGGGCAGGGCCGCCCCCCCAAAAGCAATGAGAAATACTACGGGCTGCTCCAGGTGCTGGCCATTAATGACCTTGACCCGGAACTGGCTAAGAAACGGGTTTCCTTCGGCTCGCTTACCCCCACCTTCCCCGACAAGCTGATTAACCTGGAATATTCACCCAGTGACCTTTCCACCCGCCTGATGAATCTCATTGCCCCTATCGGCCGGGGACAGCGTGGCTTGATTGTATCCCCACCCAAGGCGGGCAAGACCATGCTGCTCAAATCCATCGCCAATGCCATCACGGCTAACTATAGTGATATTCACCTGATGGTGTGTCTCATTGGTGAGCGCCCGGAGGAGGTTACCGATATGAAGCGCTCGGTTAAGGGGGAGGTGATCAGTGCCACCTTTGACGAGATGGTAGAAAACCAGACCCGGGTTGCCGAACTAGCCATGGAAAGGGCCAAACGCATCGTCGAGAGTGGTAAGGATGTAGTCATCCTGCTTGACGGTATCACCCGCCTCACCCGGGCCTACAACCTGGCAATGCCCTCCAGCGGCCGCACCCTTTCCGGCGGCATTGACCCGGCGGCATTGCACCCCGCCAAGCGCTTCTTCGGCGCTGCCCGCAATACCACCGAGGGGGGCAGCCTCACCATCA
>CAZAYK010000003.1:0-19922 GCA_964489415.1 uncultured Dehalococcoidaceae bacterium
TCCACGCCGTGCTTGGTTAGCTCATCCATCTCCCCAATAAGCACTGCCGGATTGACCACCACCCCATTACCAATAAGGGAGAGCGCCTGAGGAGAAAAAATACCCGAGGGGATGAGATGCAGCTTGAACTCCCCGTAAGGATTAACCACGGTATGCCCGGCATTATCACCACCGGAAAAGCGCACCACCAGCTTGGCTTCTTCTGCCAGCAGGTCAACAATCTTCCCCTTCCCCTCATCACCCCACTGGGCTCCAATAATAGCAATAACCGCCATCCTTCCCCCTCCTAATCAGTATCAATGTAGCAATTGCCAATATTTGGCAACAAACGGCAGCCCTACTTAATCTTCGTATAACGCCAGGCATAAAACAGCCGCTGCCCGGCGGTGACAAAACTGAACACAACAATAATAGCTAACGCAATCACCAAGGCATAGGCAAACTGGCTCAGTAACAGGCCCAATGCCAGCACAATAACCCTCTCCGCTCGGGTAAATAACCCCACCCGGCACTCGATACCCAGTGCTTCTACCCTAGCCCGGAGATAGCTAACCATAAAAGAACCGAGCAGCGCCAAGCCAACCAGCAGACTCTCCGCAACCAACTGTCCGTGAGCATAGATAACCAGGATGCCCAGCAGGATGGCGGCTTCGGCAAGGCGGTCGAGGGTGGAATCAAGAACGGCCCCGAAGCGGGTGGCTCGGCCGGTAAGGCGAGCCACGGCACCATCCAGCATGTCACAAAACCCGCCAAGTAACACCAAGAAGCCGGCAGCCAGGAGATGCCCGGTAACCACCAGCACCGCCGCCCCCACAGCCAGGGAAAAACCCAACCAGGTTATACAATTAGGGGTTAGCGGGGTCTTCGCCAGGAGCTGGGCTAATGACCAGGTGAGGTAATTAGCAGCGGCCTTACGAAATTCGGCTGACTTTACCATTGTTCAGTGCTTTCTCAAGCACCCGCCAAGCCTCCGGGGAAATCCCCGGCTAAACTGACATTGCTTCGGCTTGTCTAGATCCCTCTTCATATGTCCTGCCATTGATCACATCCAGATAGCAGTCCACCACCCGCCGAGTAACCTGCTCCCAATCATACTCCAGTGCTGTCAGCCTTCCCTTGTCTCCCATCTGCTGCTGAAGCGATTTATCGGTCATAATCGTAAGCAGGGCTTCGGCCAATTTTGCCGGATTTCTCGGTGGCACCAATAGCCCCTGAGCCCCATGGGTGGCGACACTGGCATAACCGTCAATATTGGACGCTACCAGTGGCTTGCCGACGGCCATCGCCTCAAGGAGCACGATCCCAAAGCTCTCCCAGCCGGTGGCGGGTACACAGACAACATCGGCTGTCTTATAATACCGGGGGAGATCCCGGTAGGAGGCATAGCCGATAAAGGTAACATCCTCAAGACCGTCTCTGGCTACCTGCCGCTCATACTTGCGGCGCAGCCTGGTTCCCGGCCCCACGGCGATGAGCCGCGAATTGGGAACCTCCCGCTTGACCCGCTTATAAGCCTCAATCAGGTAATTCAGCCCCTTCCTCTTCTCCATCCGGCCGACAAACAAGATATTCACCTTGCCGTCATTGAATTCATCTAGAGGGGCCACCTCGGGGCAGAAATGCTTGGTATCAATCCCATTGGGGATAATATGGTACTCACCAGGGAAATGCCGGTACACATAGTCCCGGGCCACCGGAGACACCGCTATCTTGCAGTCCAGCTTGCTCATCCACTTCTTCAGCAGCAGCTTGCCCAATGGGGTACCAATACTATACCACGGCTTGCCCCCCGAGGCATGGAAGGTGCCTACTGTCGGTGTCTGCGTCAGACGCAGCACTGTAGTGCAGAGCATGGGCATTAGCGGCTCATGGAGGTGGCAGATGTCAAACTTCTCCCGGTCAAGTATGTCCTTCACCCGGGATGACAGCCACGGCGACACGGTAACACGAGCAATTGACCCACTGGCGGGAATGGGGCGGGGTTTACCCACCTGGATAAATCTATCCCCGTAGCTGGAGATAGCCTGGGACGCCGGGGCAATAATCTTTACCTCATGCCCCATCCGCGTCAAATGGCGCTCCAGGCAGGAAATGTGATTGACCACACCACCAGGGTAGGCAAAGTCATAAGGTGAGACCAATGCTATCTTCATCTGCAGTTACTTGGCCCCTCTCCTGATGAGTATTAGCGGCAATAAACTCCTCCACCATCCGCCGGGCTTCATCATCGGTGTACTGTACCGGTGGCGACTTCATAAAGTAGGCAGAGGGTGCCACCAATTCCCCCTTCAGATTGCGGTCCAAGGCAAGCTTACAGCAGCGGATGGCATCAATAACTACCCCGGCGGAATTGGGGCTGTCCCACACCTCCATCTTTAACTCCAGAGTCAGCGGAACATCACCAAAGGTCCTGCCCTCCATCTTGATAAAGCAGAACTTACGATCCTTGAGCCAGGGCACATAGTCACTGGGGCCAACGTAGATATCCTCGGGATTCATGGCGTAGTTCAACTGAGAGGTAACCGAGGTAGTCTTGGAAATCTTCTTGGATTCAAGGCGCTCCCGCTCCAGCATGTTAAGAAAGTCAGTATTGCCACCAATGTTCAGCTGATAGGTTCGCTCCAGCCGGACACCTCGGTCCTGAAACAGCCTGGTAAGCACCCGATGGGTAATGGTGGCTCCAACCTGGGATTTAATATCATCACCAATAATAGGCAGACCTCGCTCGGCAAAGCGCTTCTGCCAGTACTTCTCCCGGGCAATAAATACCGGAATGCAGTTGACAAAGCCGCAGCCCGCGGCCAGCACCTGCTCGATGTACCACTTGGTCGCCTCTTCACTACCCACCGGCAGGTAGTTAATCACTACATCAGTCTTGGTTTCCCTGAGCACCTTAACGATATCCGCAGTCGGTCCTGGGGCCTTCTCAATAATCTGTGACAGGTACTTACCCAGACCATCATGGGTCATCCCCCGCAGGACTTTTACCCCCGTAGCCGGTACCTCACAGAACTTGAAGGTATTATTGGGGGGGGCATAAATCGCCTCGGCTAGGTCCTTGCCCACCTTGTTTTTGTCAATATCAAAGGCAGCCACAAAATTGATGTCTCGGATATGGTATCCCCCTAGATTAACATGCATCAGTCCCGGCACGAACTCATCCTCTTTGGCGTCCTTGTAATAATGAACACCCTGAACCAAAGATGAAGCACAGTTACCGACACCGATTATGGCTACATTGATCTTGCCCATATCTGACTCTTCTCCCTCCCTTGCTTAAATATTAATGTAGTTCTGGCCAAATTAACTTGGCTGTTTACTAAGTCAATCGAGGGTTCAGGCTGGCAAGCCCATGATTTTACCTCAGCCCGGAAGAAGTCATTAACTAGCCCTTATCAGGGAGATTACTACTCCTGTTTCCACACCCGTTGCACTATACCCTTTTATTTGCCACCTGTCAAGACTTCCCCCCAAACCCAACCGTGAGCGTTTGCCCCCGGAGAACCCACCAGTGAATAACCAGGCTCATTTAGCAAAACACCTTTTCCGGCTGCCACCGCCCGGTGGCAGCGTTGAAACGCAGCACGCCTAACAGGCGCCCGTCACAACTATAGGCCCGATAATAATGAGAGCCTGCCGAGTAGCCTTGCGGGGGATAACTAGCGTTACCTTCCAGAAACACGGAGCCACCATGTTTAATAATATTTTCCGCAGTCCTGCCCACCACAACCGCCTTCCAGTGTAACAGCACGCTATCCACAGGATAGACAAAGTGCCGCCAGTATCCGTAGCGGAAGGCATCTTCAAGCCGGGATAGGGAGATAGCATCACCGATATCAAAAATGCCACACCTCAACCGCACCAGGCTCTTCAAATGAGCCCCACACCCCAGCAATTGACCCAGGTCATGAGCCAGCGAGCGGATATAGGTGCCCTTACTGCATTCCACCTCCACCGTAGCCACGGGCAATTGCCAGTCAGTAACCTCAAGGCGATAGACCTCAGCCTGCCGGCTCTTTCTGTCAACACTGATGCCGGAGCGCGCCAGCTTATACAGCGGCTGACCATGATACTTGACAGCACTATACATGGGGGGAATTTGCTGGATAGAACCCCGAAAAGAGGAGAGTGCCTGCTCAACCTGCTCACGGCTGATTCCGGCAGGGTCCCCCCGGTAAATCACCCTGCCGCTGGCATCATAGGTATCCGTAGCTACCCCCAATTCAATCTCAGCCCGATAGGTCTTGGTAGCATCGATTAAGAACTCAGTAATGCGGGTCCCCTGACCCAGACAGACCGGCAGCACACCACAGGCAGCGGGGTCAAGGGTACCACCATGCCCCACCCGCTTCTCCCCGCTAAGCCGCCTCACCATGGCCACCACGGCAAAGGAGGTCATCCCCGGGGGCTTGTTAATATTCAGTATGCCGTCCACGCCAGCACCCATGTGACCAATAGCCGATTTTCCCACCTACCCAGTAAATCTGAAAATATTATGTAAAGTAAACAGTGGAGAAGGTGATGCTAGCCGTCACGCTCGGAGCTAAGCCGGTCAATCAGCTGTAGCAGGTGAGCCCCCCGCTCAATGGAATCATCCCAGTGGAAGCTAAACTCCGGGATACGGCGTAACTTCAGGTGATCGGTTAGCTCCTTACGGAAGAAACCCGCCGCTGAAGCCAATCCCGCCATTATCTCCTGCCTCTCCTTGTCACTGCGGATGCAGCTGACAAATACCTTGGCATGCCTCAGGTCAGCGGAAGTGGTCACCCCGGTGATGGTAATAAACGAGCCCAGCCGGGGGTCTTTGACCTGGCACCGGAGCAATTCACTAATTTCGCGACGGAGGAGATTGTTTACCCGCTCAATGCGATATGCCATGGTTTACCGCCTGCTGAATATCAGCCAGTTTTTTCCATTCTAAAGAATTCCAGTATGTCCCCTACCTGGAACTCGCTAAAATCCTTAACCCCAACACCACACTCGTAACCGCTGGCTACCTCCTTAACATCATCCTTAAACCGCTTCAGGCTGCTAACCACAGATTCAAACACCTTTTCCTTCCCCCGCCATACCCTGACCGAGGCATTGCGGCTTACCTTCCCCTCGTTAACATAGACCCCCGCCACCTTGATTCCCTTAGCTGCTGGGAAAACTGCTCTCACCTCAGCCCTGCCCTCAATAACCTCGGCATAAGTCGGCTCCAGCATGCCCTTTAGCGCCCGGTCCACATCGTCCACCAGATTATAAATCACATTATAATAGCGAATATCGATGCCCTTGGTACTCGCCAGGCGGCGCGCCCCTTCCTCAGCGCTAACGTTAAAGCCAACAATTAGCCCCTGTGAGGCAATTGCCAGCATTACATCACTTTCGGTAATATTGCCGGCACCACTATGGATAATTCTGACCTTGACCTCATCCGTCCCCAACCGCTCCAGGGAGGTTCTTATCGGCTCGATGCTGCCCTGAACATCGGTCTTGAGAATCACCCTAAGCTCCTTCACCTCACCGGAACTTATCTGGTCGAAAAGGTTACTAAGGCTTACCGACTTGGCTGCCAGCGAAGCCTCCCGAGCCAACTCCTGCCTGCGTTTCTCAACCAAGGCCTGGGCGTGGCGCTCATCAGCCACCGCGGTGAGCAGATCACCCGCCTGAGGCACACTGCCCAGGCCGAGAATCTCCACCGGGGTTGATGGCCCGGCCTTCCTCACCTGCTTGCCAATGTCGTTAAACATGGCCCTGACCCTGCCCCAAGCAGTACCGACCACCACCGTATCCCCCTGCCTCAAGGTGCCATTCTGAACCAGCACCGTAGCCAACGGTCCCCGGGATTTATCCAATCTAGCCTCAATAACCACCCCGGTCGCCGGCTTTGACGGGTCTGCCTTAAGCTCCTCCATCTCCGCCACCAGCAACAAATTCTCCAGCAAATCAGAGATGCCAATCTTCTCCTTAGCTGAGATCGGAACACAGACAGTATCACCACCCCACTCCTCAATCAGCAAACCAGCATCAGCCAGCTGCTGCTTGACCCGTTCCGGATTGGCATTGGGCTTATCAATCTTATTAATGGCGACGACAATGGGAACCTCAGCCGCCCGGGCATGGTTTATCGCTTCAATTGTTTGTGGCATCACCCCATCATCGGCAGCCACGACAAGAATGGTGATATCGGTTATCTGCGCCCCGTGAGCCCGCATCGCGGTAAAGGCTTCATGACCTGGGGTATCAAGGAAGGTGATTCTCTGGCCATCAACCGTTACCTGGTAGGCACCAATGTGCTGGGTAATACCGCCGACCTCACTATCCATCACATTGGTTTGCCGGATGGCATCAAGCAGCCGTGTCTTGCCATGGTCAACATGTCCCATGACAGTAACCACCGGGGGGCGCGGTTGCAGATTGCCGCCCTCTTCTGCCTGAAGCTGGCGCCTTCTAATCTCCTTAAGACTGCTAACCTGTGCCTTCCGGGCTTTGGGGCATGCCTCATAACCCAGCGCCGCAGCTACACCTGCCGCCGCCTCATAATTGATCACCTGATTGATATTAGCCATGATGCCGCTTCTCATTAGCTGCTTGATTACCTGCACGGCATCAATATGCAGCAGGTCAGCCAGCTGCCTCACCGTTAGTGACTGCGGCAGTTCAATCTGGGGCACCCTTGCCGAGGTGCCCTTGGTCTTCTTTTCTGCCACCGCCTCCTCTGATTTACTAACCTTGGCCATTAATCACTTCCTCTCAGTAGCTCTTCCGCCTGTTGAATAAGCTGTTCACGGTTACCCTGAGGAATTGTACTGCGCAGGGCATGCTCCAGCCGGTCACCCTTCAGCCCTCTCTGCCAACAGGCCAGATCCCGGCAGAGGTAAGCCCCCCGCCCCGCCTTCTTCCCACTAGGGTCAATCTCAACCCTGCCCTCAGGGGTGCGTACCAGCCGGATTAACTCCCGCTTGGCCTTGACCCTGCGGCAGGCCACACAGGTTCTCTGGGCAATTCGCTTCGCTGGTGCCAGGTGCGGCTTAGTAATAGTCCTCGTCCTCCTCGTCAATAAATTCAACCTCGCGGCGCGCCTTCCTCAGCCGGATACCATCCTCGGCACTTTCCTTACCGGGAAAGCCCTTCTTTTTCTTCTTTGCCTTAGCCGCCTTGACGGATGATTTTACCGGTTTCATCGGCAGGATATCCTCAGCAAACCGCAACTGAGGCTTGTCCTCTTCCAGCTGGGGCTGGAAGAAAGCCGCCGGCGAGACAGGTTCCTCCTCAGGGGCAGGCTCAGCCTCTGCCACCTCAGCAACTGCTTCCTCCAGTTCCGGGATTTCCTCAAGTGCTGCCGCTACTTCAGGCTCCTCCTCAACTGCCACCGCCTCTTCCTTGCCTACCTCCTCCTCCACCTGAGCCTCGGCGGCTGGCTTGGCCATGGCTAACCTCTCCGCTTCCACTGCCGAGGCGCTCTTAATATCAATACGCCACCCGGTAAGCTTGGCCGCCAGTCGGGCATTCTGCCCCTCCTTACCGATGGCTAGGGAGAGTTGCCTATCCGGAACCACTACCGTGGCCACCTCTTCCTCCTCATTCAGCGTAACGGATACGATGTGGGCGGGACTGAGGGCGTTGGCAATAAATGTTGCCGTGTCCGGGTTCCACATAATAACATCTATCTTCTCGCCATTCAGCTCAGTGACGATATTCTGTATCCTGATGCCCCTCAGCCCAACACAGCAGCCCACCGGATCAACCCCCTCCTGAGACGAGGCTACCGCTACCTTGCTCCGGTAGCCAGCTTCACGGGCAATCGCCTTCAACTCCACTAAGCCATTGGAAATCTCGGGAACCTCCAGCTCAAAAAGCCGCCGCAGGAAATCCGGGTGGGAACGTGACACCACCACTCGTGGCCCTTTATTCGTCCGCACCACCTGCAGGATGAGCACCTTCAGCCGCTGCCCCACCCGGTAGCGTTCGGTGCGCACCTGCTCCGACACCGGCAGTATCGCCTCGGTCCTGCCCAGGTCAATGATTATCTGCCCCGCCTCGATCCGCTGCACCAGACCGGTAACCACCTCACCCTCCCGGTTAACATATTCCTCAAATATGGCACTATGCTCAGCCTCATGAAGGCGCTGCAGAATAACCTGCTTTGCCGTCTGGGCAGCAATGCGCCCGGCGTCACGGGGGGTAGCTTCCACCATAATCCGGTCGCCAATGTTTACCTCCGGATTAAGCCGGCGTGCCTCATCCAGGGAGATTTCCTGGCGCCTATCTGTCGGTGTCTCCACCACCGTCTTCTCCGCCCATACCTCAACCTTCCCACTGGTGGGGTTAATCTTCACCGCAATATTCTGGTTAGTGGCAAAGTTATCCTTCCGGTAGGCTGATACCAGCGCGGCTTCTATCGCAGCGATAACCACCTCCTTAGGCAGGTTCTTCTCAGCCGAGAGCTGGGTGATCGCGAGCAGAAAATCACTCTTCATCGCCGTCTAAACCCCCGATACCTTTCAGCTATTAATTAAAAAAGTGGGGATGAAACCCACTTTACAACCAGCTATCTAACTAGACCAAGTATAACATAACAAGGCCGGTGATGCAAGACACCATACGTTAATCTAACCAAGACAGGAGCCAAGTTACCGCCTAGAAATAGCTTCTTCCGTGGGCTATAATAGATTATTGCCCCCGGAAGGGGGCACCCACCAACCAGGAGTCTGCCGTGGACATAGCGAAAATAAAGGCGATAGTGGTAAGCAAAATAGACGACCAGCGCCAGCAGCTTAATGAACTCAGCCTGAAGATACACTCCCACCCCGAACTAGGCTTTCACGAGTTTAAAGCTGCCGGCTGGCTGACCGAGTATCTGGCAGAAAATGGTTTCCTCGTCGAATGTGGTATCTGCGCCCTGCCCACTGCCTTCCGAGCTAGCTACGGTCAGGGGACACCAGCCATCGCCATGCTGGCGGAGTATGATGCCCTACCCGAGGTAGGCCACGCCTGCGGGCATAATATCATTGCCACCAGCGCCGTTGGTGCCGCCGTAGCCGCCAAGCCGGCTGCCGATACCTTCGGGGGCAGCATCCTGGTCATCGGTACTCCCGCTGAGGAGCTCTACGGGGGCAAGATCATCATGGCCCAGAGAGGCGCCTTTGACCGGGTAGATATCGCCATGATGGTGCACCCCGGGGTCAGTGATTTCGTCACCACCCAGACCCTCGCCTGTCAAACCCTAGACGTTGAATTCTTTGGCAAAGAAGCCCACGCTGCGGCTCAGCCCGAGGCAGGAGTTAACGCCCTGGAGGCCATGCTCCTGTCCTTTGCTGCCATCAACTCCCTGAGGCAGCATATTAAGGAACGAGCCCGCATCCACGGCATTATCACCGATGGCGGTAAGGCAGCCAATATTGTCCCCGCCCATAGCGCGGGAAGCTTTATTGTCCGCGCTGAGGACGATAACTACCTTGATGAGCTCAAGGAAAAGGTAATCAACTGCTTTGTTGGCGCGGCCACGGCAACCGGGGCTAGGCTGGAGTATCACTGGGGGGAGACGCGCTACGCCGCCATGGTGAACAATATGACCCTGGCCCGGCTGTTCCGACACAACATGCAGTCACTAGGGCGCAAGGTCCGGCTCACTGATTCGGGCAGAAGCTTCGGTAGCACTGACATGGGTAATGTCAGTCAACTGGTTCCCAGTATCCACCCCTTTGTCGCCATCGCCCCGGCAAACATACTAATCCACTCGCCAGAGTTTGCCCAGGCGGCCGCCTCCGCAGCTGGCTACCGCGGGCTCGTTGACGCCGCCAAGGCCCTGGCGATGACCATTGCCGACCTGCTAGCCAATCCCAAGACAGTTACCCGAGTAAAGGAGGAGTTCCAGCGAGGCAAATGACCAAGGTAGGTATCCCCCGGGCTCTCCTCTACTACCAGTACTACCCCATGTGGCAAACCTTTTTTGCCGAACTGGGGGCAGAGGTGGTTGTTTCCCCCACCACCACCCAGGCTATGCTTACCGCCGGATCATCCCGAGTGGTCCCCGATACCTGCCTGCCGGTAAAGGTTTTTCTGGGTCATGTTCTATCCCTGGTTAACCAGTGTGACTATATCTTTATCCCTTCCATCCGCAGCGTGCAGAGAAGGGTGTATAACTGTGCCAAATTCCTGGGACTACCTGACATGACCCGAGCCGTCATCCCGGAGTCTCCCCCCATTCTGGACATTGATATTGATGTTAATGAGAGTAAGCGCACCCTCTATCAGGCTATCTACCAACTGGGGCGGCACTTCGCCTGGAATCCCGTGAAAATCAGGAAGGCAGCCACCGCTGCCTGGCAAGCCCACCGTGACTACTACCAGCTGATGTCCCACCACGGACTAACCCCACCCCAGGCAATTGAAATAGCCACCGGCACCCCCGAGACAAAGGTAACCACGGCCAAGGCTACCCCAACCTCCCCCCAAGCCACCATCGCCCTAATCGGGCATCCCTATATCCTTTACGATGAACTCATCAATCACCGTCTCATCACCAAGCTGCACCAGTACGACATTAAGGTCTTAACCCCGGAGATGGTTACCCCGGAAAAGCTTGATGAATCTACCGCCAGACTGGTGGGCCAAGCCTACTGGACCTATGAACATGAAGTAGTTGGCGCCGGAGGTTACTACCTAAATAGCCAGGTTGACGGTATAATTGGCATTATGGCCTTCGGCTGCGGACCGGATTCACTAATGATGGAGGTAGTCCGCCGGCAGGCAGCCCGGCAGCAAGCCACCTCATTTATGTGCCTTACCCTGGAAGAGCATACCGCAGAAGCCGGTATCATCACCCGGCTGGAAGCCTTCCTTGATATGATAACCCGAAAGAAGCGGCATCAGAGGAAAGTATGCGTGTAAGTATACCCCATATGGGAAATCTACATATTGCCCTCAAAGCCCTGCTCAACAGGCTCGATGTTGACTACGTGATACCTCCGCTCAATAACCGGCGCACCCTGTCACTCGGGGCCAAGTACTCCCCGGAAGGACTCTGTATCCCCTTCAAGCTAACCCTGGGCAACATGATTGAGGCTGCCGAGATGGGGGCTGATACCATCGTTATGGTTGGTGGCTACGGCACCTGCCGCCTGGGCTACTACGCCAAGCTTCAGAAGCAAATACTTCATGATTTAGGCTATCACATTGAAATGGTCCCCCTGGGAGTCTCCGAGAAGAAGCTCTACGGCTTCCTGCAAACCATCAAGCACTTGTCAAATAACGCGTCTTGGTTTAAGATTATCTCAGCATTCCGCTTTGGCCTGGCCAAGCTGTACGCCCTGGACCGAATCGAGCGTTTAGTGCAGCGAATGCGCCCCGTAGAGCAGGTACCGGGAACAGTTAACCAGCTTTACGCCAAGGCAATTGCCGCCATTGACCAGGCTGATGATTATCCCAGCTTGAAGAGGGTACAGCTGGATTATACTGAGCAACTATACCATATTGATAAGAATAGCGACGCCCAGCCACTGATAGTGGGTATTACCGGGGAATTTTACGTAGTGCTGGAGCCCTTCTCCAATCTTGATGTGGAGGTTGAGCTGGGCAAGCTCGGTGTGGAAGTGAGGCGAACAACCTATATCTCCGAGTGGACCAAATTCAGCTGGTTCCTGAACCCGCTTGGCATCAATGAGAAAGAGCGAATTCACCGGGCAGCCATGCCCTACCTCAAGCGTGATGTCGGCGGGGATGGCTGGGAATCAGTGGGGGAAAAGGTGCTCCACGCTAACGAATATGATGGTATCGTCCACCTAGCCCCCTTTACCTGTATGCCGGAGATAATCGCCCAGAATATCATGCCCACCACCAAGGAAAATATCCCGGTGCTGACCATACTCTGTGATGAACAGCTCGCCAAACCGGGGGTATTAACCCGGCTGGAAGCGTTTGTTGACCTGCTGGAGCGCCGGAGACAGTCAGCGGCAAGGAGGTCTAACCACTAATGGTGAGGGAAAGCTGATGGAAGTCTATCTGGGGATTGATGTTGGTTCAGTCACCACCAAGTTTGCCGTAATCAATAAGGGCAATGAGCTGATTACCCATGTCTACCTGCCCACCGAAGGCAAGCCCATTGCCGTAATCCAGCAGGGGTTGAAGCAAATCAGACGGCAATTGCCGTCTGACCTCACCATTCTGGGTGTGGCCACCACGGGGAGTGCCCGCTACCTGGCAGGGATTATCGTCGGGGCGGACCTGGTTAAGAATGAGATTACCTGCCATGCCGTAGCCGCCCTGCACTATATCCCCGAGGTACAAACCATCATCGAAATTGGCGGGCAGGATAGTAAAATCATCATCATTAGAGACGGGGTGGTCACCGATTTTGGCATGAACACGGTATGTGCTGCCGGCACCGGCAGCTTCCTTGACCACCAGGCACTACGGCTAAACATGAGTATCGAGGATTTCGCCCGGCGGGCACTGGAGAGTGATACCCCTGTCCGAATTGCCGGGCGCTGTACCGTTTTTGCTGAATCAGACATGGTACACAAACAACAGATGGGGCACCGCACTGAAGATATTATCTACGGTCTGTGCCAGGCACTGGTCCGCAACTACCTCAACAATGTCGGCACCGGTAAGGATATTCAACCCCCCATCGTCTTCCAGGGGGGTGTTGCCTTTAACCAGGGTATTGTCCGGGCCCTCAGAGAGGAGCTTAACACCGAAATTATTGTGCCCCCCCATCACGAGGTCATGGGCGCTATCGGTGCTGCCCTGCTGGTGCGGGAGAAGCTGGGTGATAGCCGCCACGGCAGCCAATTCAAGGGGTTTGAGGTGAGCGACCTGGAGTATCACACCTCATCCTTTGAATGTAAAGCCTGCCCCAATCTATGTGAGATTGCCCAGCTTTCCATTAACGGTCAGGTGCTTGCCCGCTGGGGGGGACGCTGCGACCTGTGGGAAAGAAGCCCCAGCCAATAATGTTAACTTGAGGAAAGCGATGATAATCGCAGTTGATGCTGCCGGTGGGGATTATGCCCCTCACGAAATAGTCAAGGGAGCCGTCAAAGCGTCACAGGAATATGGAGTGGAGATTGCCCTGGTGGGGAGACGGGCAGTACTTCACGTGCTACTGGGGCGTTCCAAAAGTAAACCGGCGGTCAACATCATTGACGCCCGGCAGATGATCAGCCCTGACGAATCGCCCGTAAAGGCAATCCGCAATAAACCCCACTCCTCAATAGTGGTGGGTATCAAGCTGCTCAAAGAAGGCAGAGCCGCTGCCTTCGTCTCCGCAGGCAATACCGGAGCAATATTAGGTGCCGCCCTCCTCCACCTGGGTAAGATAGCCGGCGTGGAAAGACCGGCTATCGGCTGTTTCCTGAATACAATCCTACCCAGCCCTACCCTGCTGGTTGATGCCGGGGCCAATGCTGACTGCCGCCCCAGCCACCTGGTTCAATTCGCCCAGTTAGGCTCCATCTACAGCAAAAACATCCTGAGTATTGATTCGCCACGCATCGGGTTACTCAACAACGGAGCCGAGGAAGGCAAGGGCAACAATCTGACCCAGGAAAGTTACCAGCTCCTGAAAACAGCCCAGAAGCTGAACTTTGTCGGCAATATCGAGGGGCATGATATACTGAACGGGGCGGCTAACGTTATCGTCACCGATGGCTTCACCGGTAACATAGTGCTCAAAGCCATGGAAGGTCTTTGCGATAATTTCCTTGCTTCAACCCGGCAAATGGGGCATATCTTTTCCAGCCTGTCCCATCTCCGGGGGCGCAACCTGCTTAGTGACATCGGATTGCGCTCCCTGGCTAAGAAGATGGACTATACTGAATACGGCGGGGCATATCTCCTTGGCATTGAGGGCAATATCATCATTGCCCACGGCCGCAGCCGAGCCAAGGCGATTAAGAATGCCATCCGGCTGGCCAAAGAGGCTACAGAACGAGGCATATTACAGAAAATCAGGGAGGGAATCTATGAGCAAACCAATCACCCTTGATGACACCAATTTTGATGAAATTGTCTCCCAGGCAAAGACACCGGTACTGGTTGACTTCTGGGCACCGTGGTGTGGACCCTGCCAGATGGTTGCCCCGGTAATTGATGAGCTGGCCGAGGAATATGAGGGTAAGGTCAACTTCGGCAAGGTGAACGTGGATGAAAGCCCCAAGATTGCCCGTAGATTCGGTGTCATGAGTATCCCCACCCTGATTATCTTCAAAAACGGGCAACCTGTCTCCAATATAGTGGGCTTTAGACCTAAAGCCCAGCTAAAAGAAAGCCTGGATGCCGCAATTGGCTAGGAAGAATATTCACATTCTCATCATTGATGACAGCAATGCCGAGAAGTGTGACTCCCGCTGTGGGGTTGACTGGTCTCTAGCCCAGAATCTTGCCCTCGCCAGAGAGCGAAGCAACGAGAGGTTTGGTAATCAGATAAGCGTGCAATACCTAGACCTGTCCCAACCGGCAACTAATAACCGCGCTCAGGAATGGCGCAGGCGGGTTAGCCAGGAAAATTTACCGTTACCGCTGCTGGTCATTAACGGTGGGGTGAGAATCTCCGGCCAGTTTGACCTCCGTATGCTGCTGGATGCCATTGACGCTCAGCGGGAAATCAAGTCACCGGGGTGGTAAAGACAATGCAAAATCAGGACAAGGAATACGAGGTAATTATTATTGGCGGTGGTCCTGCCGGACTTGCCGCCGCCATCTACACGTCACGGGCAAGATTAAGCAGCCTGCTCCTGGAAAGAGGGGTGATCGGCGGGCAGATCCTGAATGCCGGGCAGGTGGATAACTACCCCGGCTTTCCCCAGGGCATCAGCGGCGCCGAGCTAACCCAGCTAATGCACCAGCAGGCCACCAAATATGGATTGGAAACAATCAATGCCGAGGCGACCAGCATTGAACTCTACGGGCAGTACAAGATAGTCACCACTACTGATGGCATCTTTACCGCTAAAGCGGTAATTATCGCCAACGGGGTGGAGCGACAAAAGCTGGGCATACCCGGAGAGAAGGAATTCACCGGGAGGGGTGTATCCTACTGCGCCACCTGTGATGCTGCCTTCTTCCGAGATATGACTGTCGCCGTGGTCGGCGGGGGTAATGCCGCCCTTACCGAAGCCCTCCACCTCAGCCGATTGGCCGCCAAGGTCTTTGTAATCCACCGCCGTGACCAGCTCCGCGCCACCCGGATTGTCCAGGAAAAGGCCTTCGCTGAACCCAACATAGAATTCCTGTGGAACACGGTGGTGGAACAGATTGAGGGGAATGACTTTGTCCAGAGACTCCAGCTTCGCCGGGTGAACACCGGGGAGAGGTCAACACTGGACGTATCCGGCATCTTCATTGCTATCGGCTCCCGGCCCAATACTGATTATCTTAAGGGCTTCCTACCGCTAGACGATACTGGCGCTGTCATTACCAATGACCAGATGGAAACAGGAATCCCCGGCATCTTTGCCGCTGGCGATATACGCCATAACTCAGTGCGGCAGGTCATTGCTGCCGCCGGTGATGGTGCCATCGCCGCCATTTCTGCCGAAAAATATCTTACCGGATGATATTCAGGGGTAATTCCCACTTCACCAAAGTGAGAAAGTGAAGTATAATTATTAGCAAAGGAGAAAGCGGTGAAGGTTATTTTCCTAGAAGACGTGCCCAATGTGGCTGAAGTCGGCGAGGTTAAAGAAGTCGCTGACGGCTACGCCAGAAACTATCTGCTCCCCAAGAAACTCGCCGTGCTGGCCAATTCCGCTGCCTCCACCATAGTGGAGGCACAGCTCAAAAAGAAGGCCAGACTCCAGGCGCAAACCGAGGCGGAAATGGCCGAGCTTGCCCAGCAGCTGGAGGGCAAGGAGATTACCCTCAAGGCTAAGGTTGGGGCTAAGGAGCGCCTTTACGGCTCAATTACCACTGCTGATATTGCTGATGAGATCCGAAGCTGCCTCGGGCTGGATATCGACAAGAGAAAGATAGAACTGGCTGAGCCAATACGTGAACTGGGCAGTTACGAAGTAACCATCCGGCTGTTTAAAGACATAGTGCCCAAGATAAAGCTTACTGTGGTGGCTGAGGAAAAGGAAACCGAAGCCAAGAAGAAAGAAAAGGGAAAGAAGACAAGCCCCGCCGAGAAGAAGGCTGAGGCAGAAGAGAAAGTGGCTGACGAAACAGGGGAGGCTGCCAAGGAGACAGGCTAGGATGGACAGCGAAAAACTGCCACCCCATGACGCCGATGCTGAAGAGGCCGTCATTGGCTCACTACTGATAGATGGGGATGCTATCTACAAGGTTGCCGACATCCTCCAGCCAGCAGACTTCTATTATGAGCAGAACCAATGGCTTTATGGTGCCTGCCTTTCCCTTTACCAGCGTAATGAAGCCATAAATCAGATCACCGTGGCTCAGGAATTGGCCCGCCAGAATAGACTGGAGGCCTGTGGCGGTGCTGCCCACCTCAGCCACCTGATCTCCATCTGCCCCACCCCACTAGACATTGAGCACTACGCCCAGATTGTCTACCGCCTTTCCGTAATGCGCAGCCTGATCCGGGCGGCGGATAAGATCGCCGCTATTGGTTATGAGGCTGGCCCGGATGTTGATGCCAGCCTAAGCCAGGCTGAAGATACCCTGTTCCGCCTGCGCCACGGGCAGAGTGCCCGGGACTTTACCCACATCCGCCAGGTACTGGATAAATACTTCGAGCCGGCGGCCCCCGCCGAACTGGAAGGCTACCCTCTGAGGCCCATGCCTTACGTGCTCTCCAGCTTCACCGGCCTGGACGAGTTCTTGGGTGGGTTCCAGCGCTCCGACCTGATTATCATTGCCGGCAGGCCCAGCATGGGTAAGACCAGCCTGGCACTGAATATTGCCCGAAATGTGGCCGTGGAGCAACGGGCGTGTGTGGCGATATTCAGCCTGGAGATGGCCCGGGATTCCCTGGTCCTGCGCCTGCTCGCCAGTGAGTCCGGAGTCAATTCCCGGCGTGTCCGTCTGGGTCACCACAGTGAGGATGACGAACGAAAGATCATGGAAGCCATTGGTATCCTTGCCGAATCACCAATCTACATTGATGACTCGCCCCAGCTTCGGGTAGCTGAAATACGAAGTAAAGCCCGCCGCCTCCACTTTGAACGGGGCCTTGACCTCATCATCATTGACTACTTACAGTTGATTCAGGGGGAAGGCAGGGGGGAAAACCGGGTTCAGGAGATCAGCTTCATCTCCCGCTCCCTAAAGACGCTAGCCCGTGAGCTCAATGTGCCGGTATTAGCCGTATCCCAGCTCAGCCGGGCGGTAGAGTGGCGGGCATCACACATACCCCAGCTTTCCGATCTCAGGGAAAGCGGCAGTATTGAGCAGGATGCCGATGTGGTGCTGTTTATCTACCGGGATGAGTACTATTATAGCGAAGAGGAATGGCAAAACCTGCATCCGGATAAGGAATACCCCCGAGAAGAAGCCGATGTCATCATTGCCAAACACCGTAATGGCCCTACCGGTCAGATAAAGCTACGCTTCCGACATAACCTAGCCAGATTCGAGAACATTGCCAGCGCCGAGCCAAGGTTAATATGAAACAGTTTGACGGCTTCCCAACCAAGATGGAGTTTACCTCCATCCCCAACCCCTTCTTCAGCAGGCTGCTGCCCCAAATCAATGATATGGCGGAACTGAAGACCACCCTCTGCGCCCTGGCAGCACTCTACCGGAAACGGGGCTACCCCCGATTCATCACCCAAGGAGAACTACTGGAGAACACCAGCCTGATGGCCAGCCTCCCCAAAACTAAAGGGTCACCAGACAAGGTACTACGTGATGCCTTGAAGCTGGCTACCGAGCGGGGGGTCTTCATTCACCTATCCCTCGATAGGGACGGGAGTAGTGAGGATGTCTACCTGCTCAACACTGAGTCCAACCGGCAGCTTGCCACTAAGATCCAAAATGGCGAGGTTAAATTAAGCGGCCTAAAGCCGAAAGCACCAGCCTATGTCCCCACCGAGCAACCGCCCAATATCTTTGCCCTTTACGAGGAGAATATTGGCCTGCTCACCCCCATGATTGCTGACGAGCTGCGCGAGGCAGAAAGGCTTTACCCGGAAAGCTGGATTCGGGATGCCATTAAGGAAGCGGTCTCCCTTAACAAGCGAAACATAAGATACATTATGAAGATTCTGGAACGCTGGGCGGCAGAGGGTAAAAGCGATGGAACACATCAGCGACATTTTAAAAAAGACTCAGAAAAATATTTCCGACAAAAATATGGACACATGGTCCAGCGGTGAAGAAGAACGTCCTGCCAAGCCGGACTGTCCCATTTGCAATGGGGCTGGAATCATCCACCCCCGGCTCCCCTCCGGGGAACCAGACTACAGTCAGGTTATTCCCTGCAGTTGCACCAAGAGAGAATTAGACCAAGAACGCCGGGCGCGCTTAGAGCGCTACAGCAACCTCGGCTCGCTGACCCGCTTTACCTTTGACAAACTGCTCCCGCGAGGCAAGAGCGGTAATCCCCTCCACCAGGAACAATTCTCCCGTGCCTACCAGGCAGCCAAGGCCTTTGCCGCCGAACCTAAAGGATGGTTCATTCTCAGCGGTCCCAGTGGCTGCGGTAAGACACACCTGGCGGCAGCCATCGCCAACGAATGCCGCCAGCGGGGCTACCCGGTGTTATACCAGACCGCCCCTGACCTGCTCGACCATCTTCGTGCCACCTTCAGCCCAGATAGCCAGATACCCTATGATGACGTCTTTGACAAGGTCCGCAATGCCCCGCTCCTTGTCCTGGATGACCTCGGGGCTCAGACCGGTACCCCCTGGGCCAAGGAGAAGCTGGACCAGCTGCTGACCTATCGCTTCAATAGTGAGCTGCCCACGGTGATTGTCACCATCCTGCCCATTGACCAGCTTGATGACCGGCTATGCACACGCCTGACTGATTCCGAGCTGTGCCAGGTCTATGTAATTGAGGAAAGGCAAGCCTCCCCCGAATATGAGTGGGGACCGGAGTTTGCCGCACAACGGAATATGACCTTCGCCAACTTTGACTGGAGGCGGGTTAACCTCCCTGCCGAACAACGTGAGAATCTGGAAACTGCCTACCGCCTCGCCCTAGACTTCGACAAATCCCCAGAGGGATGGCTGGTATTTCAGGGAGCCAATGGCTGTGGTAAAACGCACCTGGCCGCCGCCATTGTCAACTACCGCTACCAGGCCAATCAACCGGCTCTATTCGTAGTGGTGCCTGATTTCCTTGACCACCTGCGCTCCACCTTCAGCCCGGAGAGCAAGGTATCCTATGACCAGCTATTTGAGAGTGTCAAGAAAGCCCCGCTCCTTGTTCTGGATGATTTCGGTGAGCAATCAACCACCCCCTGGGCTCAGGAAAAACTCTACCAGGTTATCAACTACCGCTACAATGCCCTACTACCCACCGTAATTACCACCGTCTGCTCCCTGGATGAAATTGAGAGCCGAATCAGCTCCAGATTAATTGATAACAAGCTAAGCACCTTCTTCCATATTATGGCCCCTGATTACCGGGGTGATTTATCCACCGGCCGGCGCCAGGCTCCCCCCCGCTACAAGAAACAACCCAGAGCTTCCACCTAACTCGCCCTAACTTTACCGCAAATTTACTTCCCCGGTTGACAAAATATTAACATTCCATTATATTCTGGTTAACTCGACGCGGCTAACCTGCTTTTTTACAAATAAACAGCAAGGGGGTGAGAGATGGAGTAGTTTGCTCTGCGCACGGGTAAACGGGAATTAACCCAGAAAGGAGAGCAGGATGAAAAGGTTTCTCTTCGCAGTTCTGATAGCAGTGGTGGTGGGCGGTCTGGTTCTCAGTGGCTGCGCCGCCCCAGCACCAGCCCCCGCCCCCGCCCCCCCCCCCCCCCCCCCCCCCCCCCCCCCCCCCCCCCCCCCCCCCCCCCCCC
>CAZAYK010000004.1:0-3863 GCA_964489415.1 uncultured Dehalococcoidaceae bacterium
GTGCTCTTCCGATCTAAATTGAGCCTGACCGGAACCGGGGACACCCTGTGCCACCAGGATAAGCCGATAAAGATTGAGGCGGTGACCTTCCCCGAGCCCATTTTTAGTGAGGCAGTATATCCCAAGACCAAGGCTGATGTGGATAAGCTGGGCTCGGCACTGTCCCGGCTGACCGAGGAAGACCCGACACTGCGCATCCACCGTGAGGCTGACACCGGGGAGACAATTATCGCTGGGATGGGGGAGACCCAGCTGGAAGTGGCTGCGGAGAAGATGCAGCGTAAGTTCGGGGTGGGGGTGGAGCTGGCCATCCCCAAGGTGCCCTATAAGGAGACGATTACGGCGCCGGCCAAGGCTGAGTATAAGCACAAGAAGCAGACCGGCGGGCATGGCCAGTACGGGCATGTTATGCTGGAACTGGAGCCCTTGCCCCGCGGTAGCGGCAATGAATTTGCCGAGAGGGTAGTCGGCGGCGCCGTGCCCAAGAACTATATCCCCGCGGTTGAGAAGGGGGTCAGTGAAGCCCTTCAGGATGGGGTGCTGGCTCACTATCCTGTGGTGGACGTCAAGACAACCCTCTACGATGGCAGCTTTCACCCGGTTGATTCTTCCGAAATATGCTTCAAAATCGCCGGGGCACAGGCGGTAAAGAAGGGGCTGGCTCAGGCAAATCCCATCTTGTTAGAGCCAATAATGAATCTGAAGGTAACCGTTCCTGGTGACCTCACCGGTGACATTATTGGTGACCTTAATACCAAGCGGGCCCGGGTGCAGGGGATGAACCCTGAGGGTGATTATAATGTCATTGAGGCTCAGGTGCCGCTGGCTGAGATTCAGCGCTATGCCATTGACCTCAGGTCAATGACCCAGGGAAGGGGCAGCTATACCATGCAGTTCAGCCACTATGAGGAGGTGCCGGCGCACATTACTCAGAAGATAGTGGCGGAGAGAGCGGCGGAGAAGGATTAGCCCGGTTAGGTGGCGCGTATTTCCTGCCTCATGAAGACAACATAGCTAATGGCAAAGCAGATGGCGCTGAGGCTGATCAGGCTGGTAAGGTGGGGCCAGATGATGAGGAGACTCTGCCCCAGGCTGAGCGGGTTGTCGATCATGTAGGCGGCTTGCCCTGAGGCCAGGGCACTGACCAACCCCATGCGTGTTTCCAGTATTGCGGGATGAAGCAGCACTGTTGTTGCTTCTCCAAACAGGGTGTTTGGGGAAAACCGCAGTATCATCTGTTGTAGCTCGGCATTGCGGATAATTTCTGCCGGGGTGCCGCTAGCCGTGGGGGCCAGACTGCTGGCGATAGCCGGGGCGATCATCAGCATGAACAAGCTGAAGAATAGCCAGATAGCCACCGATACTAACAGAGAGGTGGCTATCCTGCGGAAGAGGATGGAAAACAGTATCGCCAGACTCATCCAGAAGGCTCCATAAATGACGGTGAGGAACAGGAAGATGAAGATCCGGATGATTTCTTCAGCATTGGGGGGCACCCCGATCATGCGCAGGCCATAGCCGGAGACGAGGAGCAGCATGGTGGCTACCATGATGGTGAGGGTAAACATTCCCGCGATAAACTTGCCATTGATGACGCTGTCACGGTAAACCGGCTGAGCGAGGACTCGGCTCAGCGTGCCGCTGGAGCGCTCGCTATTGATGGCATCAAAGCCTAAGGCGATGCCGACTAGGGGGACGAAGAACAGGGCAATAAAGCTGGACAGTGAGGGGAGTATATTACCCGAGGTGGTGAACAGCCGGAGAAAAACAAACCCCTCAGCCCCGGCGCTGCGGATCCCCTGCTGCGCTGCGTATAGTCCGGCACCACAGGCCAGTAATACCAGGATAAACAGCACCGGGACCCGGATACCGGTAAAATAGTCGGCAAGTTCTTTGCGGATAATGGCTGCCATATCAGTAGTTAACCCTCTTCCCGGAAGTACTTCATATAAATGTCATCCAGGGAGAATTCCTGCATCTTCATCTGGACCAGCGGGATATTATTCTGGACAACTGCTTTGGATATTTCGGCGCGGAGGTCAGCGTTGGTGCTTACCCTGAGCCGGTTTTCCGTAACCTCGGCATCAATTACCCCCTTGATTTTCTTGACAATATCAGCCAGCTGGGGGCAGGGCTGGGCAGTCTCGACCTCGATGGTGTAGCGCCCTCCCGTCAGCGCATCCCGGCCCACCTTGTCCAGTGGCCCCTCAACCACCATCTTGCCCTTGGACAGTATGCCGATACTATGACATACCTTCTCTACCTGGTAAAGCTGGTGGGATGACAGCACTACCGTGGTCCCCTTCTTGGGCAGCTCTGCAATCAGGCTAAGCAGCTGGTTGATCCCCTTGGGGTCAAGCCCCGAGGTGGGCTCGTCAAGGAAAACCAGCTTGGGTTTCTTGATTAAGGCATCGGCAATGCCCAGGCGTTGCTTCATCCCCCGGGAGAATTTGCTGACAACTAGGTTTCGGTCTTTGGCCAGGTCGACTAGCTCCAGCAGCTCATCAACCAGTTTATCCGCCTCGGCACCGGTGATATTATTCAGCTCGGCGATGAATCTCAGGTTCTCCCCCGCGGTGAGGTTCTCATAGAAGCCCACCTTTTCCGGAAGGTAGCCCACCTGCCGTTTCACTTTGAGGGGGTCTCGGGTGGGGTCAAATCCGCATACCCGGGCGCTCCCTGATGTCGGTTCTGTCAGCCCCAGTAGCATGAGGATCGTCGTCGTCTTACCGGCACCATTGGGGCCAAGTAAGCCGAAGATCTCATTCTCCCTGACCTTTAGATTCAGGTGGTCAACTACGGTAACCCCGTCATAGTTCTTGGTCAGGTCCTTGGTTTCAATGGCCAGTGTCGGCATCATTGGCTATCTCCGGCTAAAGCGCATAAAGATGACCACCAGCCCGGCAAAAACAAGCACGATGATGACCACCCCCACCCATCCCCAGATAGTGGGGGTCTCGACGGTGACCCGGATATCAATCTCTTTGGCTGACTCCTGTTGGCCGGAGGCACTGATACCAATCATATAATCACCGGCGATTGTCTTGGGGGGTGGTTTGATATTGACATCTACCGTTTTGGTATCAAACGCCTCGAGGCGTTCTATCTTCTCCGGGGAGTACTCGATGGTCCACCCTTCCGGTTTGGATGACTTGAATTCAATTTTCTCAATAGCTGCCGTGCCGAGGTTGTTGACATCTATGGAGAAGATGTTGTCCTTCCCCGCGGTGGCTTTGGTATTGTAGCGCTCATTAGTCGGGACTAGTTTCAGCACGTATTTGGCGGTGATTACTGCGGTCAGCTCGGTAGAAGCGGTTACATTATCTGCGGCGGCGTCTAGGGTTATCTTGTATTCTCCCGGATCGGGCAGGGGCCAGAAAGGCGCACTGGCGACAACCCTAATTGCGTCACCAAATGAGGTGGACGGCTTGAGGTTGATGGATTTTATCTTTTTTTCCTTCTCATATTTGGGGGTCATGTGGACTTCCCAGCCCTTGGGGGCCGTTGCCTTTAGTTCAAAGTCACGGGCTTCATCACCGGTGTACTTGAAGCGCACCTCAAACTCAAAATCGCCCCCAGCAATGGATTCTACCGAGGGATAGGGGACACTCATCTCAAGCTTTTCTTCAGCCTTTTCCTTATCTGTCTTCCATTCCTGGGCAAGGGCGGTACCGGCGGGATAAGCCGCCAGGAAACACACCAGCAGCATCAAGCAGCCGACTAATCTGACCGTTCTCATGGCATCACCACCTCGTAAAAGCTAGTTTATCAGCAATGCTAATTTTAGGGCAATTTGGCGTCTTAATCAAATCCGGCAGCGCAATCGCATTTTAGTGGTGCTACCTTGAATAATACCCCTAGTG
>CAZAYK010000004.1:3963-19412 GCA_964489415.1 uncultured Dehalococcoidaceae bacterium
AATCCGGCAGCGCAATCGCATTTTAGTGGTGCTACCTTGAATAATACCCCTAGTGAGGGGTGCCGCCTCTGGCCTTACGCCGCCAGCAGTTCCTTAATCTTTTCGGTCAGGGCAGGCAGCACCTTTTTCCAGTCAGGTGCTGGCTGGAGCCAGAGAGGGCCGGGGCGACAATCTTACCGGTAAGCCCTATCTGCAGGGTATCAGGCACCCAGCCGTTATCGCAGGGGGGCCGGGTGGCCCCTATCGCCCCCTTAAGCAGTTTAGCCAGCTCGGCAAGCTGCTGAAAACCCTCGGCGCTACCAATCCCCCTGCCTCCAGCAACGATAACCTCAGCATCCTCCAGTTTTACCCCCTCGGTCTCTTCCATCACCTTATCCAGCACCCTGGTCCTGATGGCTGCCGGGTCTAAGTCGGCGTCAATGGGGATGACCTCGCCTTGCCGGGAGTTATCCGGTTCCAGGGGGGTCATTGCTTTGGCCCGGATGGTAACTATCTGGGGGTCAGTGTTGGTGATGAAGGCAGCCTGGGCATTACCTCCGTAAACGGGTTTGGTTTGCCGGAGCCGCCTGGACTCGGGGTCAATGCTCAGTTCGATGCAGTCCAGGGTGGCGGCTGTCTCCAGCCGGAAGGCCAGCCTTGGTGCCAGGTCACGACCAATGGTGGTCTGTCCCAGGATAACAATCTGGGGGGTTGCCTGTTTGACCACCCTTTCCATAACGGCTAGGTAGCTATCGGTCTGATAGTCTTTAAGCAGGGGGTCAGTAACAACGTATACCCTATCGGCGCCCCGGGAAATGGCTTCAGGGGCAACGGTGCCCGCCTCAGCACCGATCACTACCGCGGCTAGTTCCTCTCCGAGGTCATCAGCCAATTTCCGGCCGCAGCCTAACCCCTCGGTGGCAATAGCGGCTAGCCTGCCCTCAGCCATTTCACAATAGACCATGACGCCTTTATTTTCCGCCATCTTTATATTACCTTGGCCTCCCTGAGTTTCCGGGCAAGGTTGGCCGCCGCCTCTTCCGGGCTTTCCCCTCGCTGGCGTCTATTTTCCTAGCCAGGGTGACACTGGGCAGACCCAGTAGCTCGGCAATGGCCGAGCCCACCTGTCCGGCATTGGTATCCGAGGCTTCCCGGCCGCAGAGGATGAGGTCATACTCACCTATCTTCTTAATAGCCATCGCCAGGGCATAGGCAGTGGTCCAGCTATCGCCGTCATCGAGGGCTTCATCCTCAAGGAGAACAAGCTCATCGGCACCCATGGCTAGGGGTTTCTTGATTACTTCCCGTAGCAGGTTGGTGCCCAGGCTTATTGCCGTGGTTTTACCCCCCTGAGCGTCCTTGATTCTTAGCGCTGCCTCCACGGCATATTCGCCATAAGGGTCAATTACCGGGGGTACGCCCGGCAGCACGGCCTTATTGGTAGCGGGATCAATCTTGAAGCTGGTGGGGGGTGCTTCAGGGTCAATTACCTGCTTGACACAGACAATCAGATTCATTGCGTCTTTTTCCTGTCTCAGCCTACGCTGAAACGAGAAACTGGGGAGGGAACAGGGATATTTTAGCATCGGGGGTGGCTGGTTGTCAAACGTAGGCTTAGCACCCGTTCGATGCCGCTGAGATCAGGGGTAATATCAATCTCGGCGGTGGGGAAAAGGCGGCGCAGTAAGGCAGTCACCGCTTTCCCTTGCCCCTGCCCAATCTCCAGGAGTACCCAGCCCGGTGGGTTAAGCCTGCCGTCTATCTTGCGGCAGAGCTTGGCTATCTTGTCCAGTCCCTCCGCTCCCCCGTTTAGTGCCAGGGCGGGCTCTCCTGTTGGCGGTAGTTCCCCGGCTTTAACATAGGGCAGATTGGCGACAATGAGGTCAACAGGCTCGGGCAGGGGGTCAACCATATCGCCGTGAAGCAGGCAGATGCTGTTGGTGACTCCGTGTTTCCGGCAGTTTCTCTGGGCCACTTCCAGCGCCGGGGCGGAGATATCGGTAGCGTAGATTCTGGTTCCGGGCAGGTTTAGTGCCAGGCTGATGGCGATGGCACCGCAGCCGGTGCCAATGTCAGCAATGGTGGTGATGGGGCTGCTTCGGGCGAGGTTAATCGCTTTTTCCACCAGTAGTTCACTTTCCGGCCGGGGGATAAGGACGGCGGGGTTTACCTCAAAATCAAGGCCATAGAATTCACGGTGCCCGGTGATATAGGCAGAGGGTTCCCCGTTGAGGCGGCGGTTAACTAGCTGCTTAAGGGTTTCCTCCTCTTCCGGGCTTAACTCATGGGTAGGGTTGGTGTAAAGCTCGGCTCGGCTTACTTTGAGGGCATGCCGTAACAGCAGCTCAGCCTCGATTGAAGCATCTTCAATGTTATTCTCGGTAAGCAGTCCCCGAGTCTGGTGGAGGGCCTGTCTCCGGTTCACGCTAGCTGTTCCTCGAGTTGTCTTGCCTGGTCGGTAGTGGCCAGGGCGTCAATAAGCTCGTCAAGGTCTCCTTCCATGATTCGGGACAGGTTATGGAGGGTGAGGCCGATGCGGTGGTCTGAGACACGGTCCTGAGGGAAGTTGTAGGTTCGTATCTTTTCCGCCCGGTCGCCGGTGCCCACCTGGGAGCGGCGGTCGGAGATTATCTGCTCCTCCTGCTTGCGCCGCTCCATATCAAGGAGGCGGGCTCGCAGTACTGACATTGCCTTTATCTTATTCTGCAGTTGGGAGCGTTCGTCCTGGCAGGTAACCACCATACCGGTGGGCTTGTGGGTGATGCGGACGGCGGTGGCTACCTTATTGACATTCTGGCCCCCGGCACCCCCGCTGTGGAAGGTGTCAATCTTTAGATCGTCAGGGTTAATGTCTAGGTCAACCTCCTCCGCCTTGGGCAGCACGGCTACGGTGGCGGTAGAGGTGTGAATCCTGCCCGAAGATTCGGTAATGGGCACTCGCTGCACCCGGTGGACCCCCCTCTCGTATTTGAGCCGGCTGAAGGCACCCTTGCCCCTGACTTCAAAGATGATTTCCTTAAAGCCACCGATACCGCTTTCACTGAAGCTGATGATCTCGGTCTTCCAGCCTTTGGACTGAGCATACCGGCTATACATCCGGAAGAGGTCAGCAGCAAAGAGGGCGGCTTCCTCACCCCCCGCCCCGGCACGGATTTCAATGATGATGTCCTTATCATCATTGGGGTCTTTGGGGAGCAGCCCAACCTTTATCTCACTAAGTAGCTGCTCTAGCTGTGACTGGAGGCTGGCTATCTCCTGTTCCACCAGCTGCCTCATCTCGGGATCGAGACCGTCATCCAGCATGGCCCGGGTCTCTTCCAGCGTCTTGGCGGTAGCCTTGTATTCCCGGTACTTGGTTACCAGGTCTTCAATACCCGCCCTCTCTTGGGCCAGCTCCTGAAGTTGCTTCAGGTCAGCGGCTACCTCGGGCTGGGCCATCTGCTGTTCTATTTGCTGATACCGCTCTTCTATCTTGTCCAGTCGTTCCATCATGTTCCCATCGCCTCACTCAACTATTATATAACAGCCCTAGGCAGCGCTCAACGCGAGCGATTACTGGGCAGAGTGCATGTCATCGGTTGATTATGGTATATTGTCTTAGGAGGGGAAAGGAATTTGCTTTAAGGTGTGCCGTTGAAATGAGAAAGAGAGTGGCTGAACTGACCTCTAATCTACTGAACCCTTTCTTGGTGAGCTTGGCAGTAATTGTACTGATTGCCGTTGACTCGACCTCCAGCGTCTTTGATGCCCTCAAGTGGGTGGTAATCTCGCTAGCACTCAGTATTTTACCCGTTCTGGGGATTATTTATTATCTTGTTCATCACCAAAGGATTGAAGGTATTTCCATCCGGCTTCGCCAGCAAAGGGGTAGGGTTTACCTGCTGGCCGGGGCTTGTGTTGTCGTGAGCTGTGCCGTTCTCTTTTATTTGGGAGCGCCGCCGGTGTTGGTAGCCTTGTTTGTAGCGGGGCTTTTGGCGATAGTCATCTTTATGTGCATCAATCTCTGGTGGAAGATAAGCGTTCACACTGCCTTGGTCGGCGGTTCGGTAACCGTACTCATCGTTTTATATGGTTTTGCCGGGGCGATATCGGCGGTGCTGCTGCCGGCAGTAACTTGGTCGAGGATAGAGCTGAAGCATCACTCTCCGGCTCAGGTAGGCGCCGGGGCGCTGCTGGCGGCACTTATTGTAGTCGGGGTGTTTCATCTTTTTGGTCTGGTTTGGCCGGTGGGTGCGGTTTAAAATAGGGCCACCCAGACGCCGGAAAAAGGGAACTGGCCTATGTTAGCCAAGGTAAGAAGCTGTGCCATCATTGGGCTGGAGGGGGCGATTGTTGAGGTTGAGGTGGATATTTCTAGTGGACTTCCTTCATTTACCGTCGTTGGTTTGCCTGATGCTGCTGTTCAAGAAGCCAGGGAGCGGGTGCGCAGTGCCATAAGGAACTCAGGCTACACCTTTCCCCTGAAGCGTATCGTGGTTAATCTGGCCCCGGCCGACATCAGGAAGGCAGGCCCCACCTATGATTTGCCCATTGCCATTGGTATCCTGCTCAGTTCCGAGCAGGTGGCGGCTGATGTCTCCCCAATCCTCTTTCTCGGTGAGCTGTCTCTGGATGGGGGATTGCGCCATACCAATGGGGTGTTACCCATGGTGGCCCTGGCTCGTGACCAGGGGCTAGCCACGGTTGTTGTCCCCGAGGCTGATGCCCGGGAGGCATCTCTAATCGAAGGGGTGCGGATTATCCCGGTGGCATCGCTTTCCCAGCTGGTTAGCTATTTGCGGGGTGAAGCAACCATCCCCGAATATAAGGCGGATAAGGTCTGGGATGATTTGGCGCCGGCTACCCCGGCTACTGACCTGATGGACGTCAAGGGTCAGGAACATGCCAAGCGGGCTTTAGAGGTGGCGGCGGCGGGGGGTCATAACCTGATAATGTGTGGTCCTCCGGGTAGTGGCAAGACCCTGCTGGCTCGGGCACTCCCCTCAATACTGCCACCAATGACTGCCGAGGAGGCACTGGCGGTGACCAAGATTTACAGCGTTAGCGGGCTATTGCCCCCGGATACCCCACTGGTCCGGCAGAGGCCATTCCGGGCCCCTCACTATACCATTTCCCATGCTGGTCTGGTGGGGGGTGGGCAGTGGCCCAAACCGGGGGAAATAAGCCTGAGTCACTGTGGTGTCCTCTTCCTTGATGAGCTTCCTGAGTTTGGCCATTCCTTGCTTGAGGTGTTGCGTCAGCCCCTGGAGGATAAGGTGGTCTCGATCAGTCGTGCCCAGGGGAGGGTTACCTTCCCGGCTAACTTTATGCTCGTGGGGGCGATGAATCCCTGCCCCTGTGGCTACTACGGTGACCCCTTCCGGCAATGTACCTGCCCTCCCGGCCTGGTCTCCCGGTACCAGCGGCGTATCAGTGGCCCCTTTATTGACCGGGTTGACATCTTCATCGAGGTGCCCCGTATTGATTATGAGAAGCTGGCTGATGACCGGTTGGGTGAGCCCTCGGCCCGGGTGCAGGCCCGGGTAACTGCTGCCCGCGCCCGGCAGCGGGAGCGTTTTGCCGGGGCGGGGTTAACCACCAATGCCGAGATGACCCCCCGCCAGATCAGGGAGTTCTGTCCGCTGGAGGAATCAGCCCAGAGCCTGCTCAAGGCAGCCATGAAGCAGCTTTACCTTTCGGCTCGGGCCTTTCACCGCGTTATTAAGCTGGCGCGGACTATCGCTGACTTGGAAAATTCGGCTATAATCAGGGCTCACCATGTTGCCGAAGCCATCCAGTACCGGCCGCGGCGGATGGTGTGAGGGGATGGTTAGGTGGAGCCTAGCCTAATATGTGCTGGTAAATGAGGGAGGGAGACGAGATGAAACGATTTAATCGGAACCGGAAATGGCTGTTGCCTTTCATGGTCATTGGGTTACTGGCGGTTTTGCTGGGGACGGTGAGTGGTTGTGAGGACTATGGGTTTCCCTCGCCCACCCCGGAGAAGGAAAAGCCGGAGGAAGCCGCCCCGTTACCCACGGTTGTCCGCACCAAGGAGAGAGCCATCCTGGCGGTTTATGAGCATCTGTTACACCAGGCGGAAAGCCATCAGGCGAAGAGATATCTGGCTGATTTCTACACGGTGTGCGATAACTGGAGCGCTGAGTCAGAATATTTCAAGGACGGCACCGGGGTGTGGCATGTTGTGGTGGATATGACCGGGGTGGAGGAATGGGAGGGGCCACCTTACTGGCAGCAGGCTAGCTGGTTCGTCTTCCGGGATGGCCGGGTAATGCCGACTAGTCACCTAAACGCCAATGCCCTGCGCATTGAGGCTGACCTTGAGGAGCTAAGCCTGAAGCCGGAGACCTCAGCAACCTGAAATGAGTCTAGGCTAGCTGCCACAGAACAAGCCCCACCGCCAGCACCACTAAGCCGATGGTGATGGCTATCCAGCCACCAATTTTGGCGGCACCGGGCTGGGGGCGAGGTGGCCAGTGGTTAACAAATTCCCTTAGGTCATCGGTGCGGCTAGCCATGGCATTGAAGTAGCCTCTTTCCTCGCGCTTCCCCCAGAGGAAGCCGGCAATACCCAGAATCAGGAACAGCCCCCCCACCCCCATCAGTATAAAGTAATCACCCTGGGGCATATCCACTTTTCTCCTTGCTCAGGAGGACTTCAGGTGGTCACCATGTATCACGGGAATGCCGGTTTCTAGTGATGGGTTTCTCTATTGAATCTCAACGGTGGCTCCAGCCGCTTCCAGCTTCTGCTTGGCTGCCGCCGCCTCTTCCTTGCTAACCCCCTCCCTGACTGGCTTGGGGGCACTTTCGACCAGGTCTTTTGACTCCTTGAGCCCCAGGGTGGTTAGCTCACGCACCGCCTTGATTACATTGATCTTATTGGCACCGACTTCCTTAAGGATCACGGTGAACTCGGTTTTCTCTTCGGCTTCGGCAGCGGGACCGGCGCCAGCGGCAGCGGGGGCTGCCGCGGCGACAGCTACTGGGGCTGCCGCGCTAACCCCGAATTCAGCCTCTAACGCCTTGACCAATTCGGACAGTTCTAGTACCGTCATATTCTTGATCGCCGCCATAATTTCCTCGGTGGATAGGGGAGCCTTGGCTGTCTTGGCCGGTGCGGGCTCGGCGGCTTTTTCTGCCTTGGCCTTCTTTACCGTCTCTTTGGCCGGCGCCGGCTCCTCAGCCGGTGCTGTTTCGGCGGCCTTTTCCTGTGCCATCTCAACCTCGCTTTCTGCCATTTATCCTGCCTCCAATTGTGTTATTCTTGCCTGTAGCACTCCCATAACCCCGCGCAGGGGGCTGGCGAGAAGGGTGGCCAGCCGGGTAAGGGGACTGTTCATTCCGCCGATAATCTGGCTGATCAACACTTCTCGTGATGGCAATGTTGCCAGTGCCTCGACATTGTCCGCAGTTAACCGCCTGGTACCCAGGAGGCCCCCCTTAATGCTCAGGGGTGATCTTGTTGTGCGGATAAAGCCAGTTAGAACCTTGGCCGGCTCGGTGATATCACCATTGCCGAAGGCAATGGCCACCGGCCCCTCAAAGGAGCTGACCAGCTCATCTCGGCCCGCCCTCTCGGCGGCGAAACGAGCCAGGCTATTCTTCACCACCCGGTATTCAGCCTGGGCCTCGGTTAATCTGCGGCGTAAGTCATTTATCTCACCAGCAGCTAGTCCCCGATAGTCGGTTAGAATGATGTAGTTTGATTTGGTGAAAACCTCCGTGAGCTGGTCAATAATCTGTGCCTTCTTCTCTCGTGGCATATCTTAATACCTCCAGCCGGGCTTAAGGCCTCGGGCGGCCAAAAAATAAGCCCCTGTGCTCGCACAAGGACTGACCCCCGGGGGGGTTAATCTCTCCTCGGCAGGCACACTTTAAGCCGTTTTCGGCACCCGCTGTCTCCGGATTTTTTTAAATTCGGTTGTTATTAGTTTAGCATACTTTTCCCTGGCGGTAAACCGCTAAGCTGAGCTCAACGCCAGGGTAGGGGTAAGGTCAAGCCTGATGCCGGGCCCCATGGTGGTGGTTAGATAGGCGCTCTTAACATACTGTCCTTTAGCCCCACTGGGTTTTGCCTTCATCACGGCATCCACCACGGCGGCGAGATTGTCCAGCAGCTTTGAATCCTCAAAGCTGACCTTACCCAGTGGCACGTGGATAATAGCGGTTCTATCCAGCTTGAACTCCACCCGTCCCTTGCGGGCATCCTCGATGACACGGGGCAGGTTTTCCGTGGTGACCACGGTTCCTGATTTCGGGTTCGGCATCAGCCCCCGCCTCCCCAGTATTTTACCCAGCTTACCTACCTTACCCATCATGTCCGGGGTGGCAATCGCCGTGTCAAACTCCAGCCAGCCTTCTTCAATCTTCTTAATCAGCTCATCCCCCCCGGCGTAATCGGCTCCGGCGGTTTCCGCGATTTTTTCCGCTTCCCCCTGGGCAAAGACGAGGACACGCACCTTCTTGCCCAGTCCGTTGGGCAGTAGCGCCACCCCCCGTACCTGCTGGCTGGCGTTTCTGGGGTCAAGCCCCATGCGCAGGTGGAGTTCCACCGTCTCATCGAAGTTGGCGCGAGCGGCTTGCTTGGCCAGCTTAATCGCCTCCTCAGGGGGGTATGCCCTGGTCCGATCAATCAGTGCCGCGGCTTCTTTATATTTCTTGCCATGTTTGGTCATGTTACTCCACCTTAATGCCCATACTTCGCGCCGTGCCCTCAATGATTCGCTCGGCAGCCTCAATGCTGTTAGCATTTAAATCCTTGGCCTTAATTTCGGCTATTTCCCGTATTTTCTCCCGGGATAACTTACCAATTTCCTCATGCCCAGCCGTTCCACTTCCCTTTTCCACACCCAGCGCCTTCTTCAGTAAATCGGTGGCGGGGGGTGTTTTGGTGATAAAGGTGAAGGAGCGGTCCTCATAGACAGTGATTTCCACCGGGATGATTGCCCCGGCCTGACTGGCAGTGCGCTCATTATACTCCTTGCAGAAGGCCATGATATTGACCCCGTGCTGCCCGAGGGCGGGGCCGACCGGGGGTGCCGGATTTGCCTGTCCGGCGGGAATCTGTAATTTGATAATCGCCTTAACCTTTTTCGCCATTATGTCTCCTTAAGCGGGGCTAAAGTTTCTCTACCTGCAAAAAGTCAAGCTCTACGGCGGTTTCCTTACCGAAGAGGGAGAGAAGCACCTTCACCTTCCCCTTTTCCATGTTTATTTCATCAACCACGCCGACAAAATCAATAAACGGCCCATCGCTGACGCGGACACTCTGCCCCTTGCGAAAGCCGACCTTAACCCGCGGGGTTTCTGCTTCCATCTGCCGCAGGATTTCGTTAACCTCCTCCTCGGCTAGTGGCGTCGGCTTGCCGCCGCTGCCGGCAAAGCCGGTAACCCCCGGGGTATGGCGGACCACACTCCAGCTCTTGTCGGTCATCTTCATCTGCACGAGGACATAACCCGGCAGTATTTTCTTGGTCACGGTGCGGCGCTTGCCCCCTCTGACCTCAATTTCATCCTCGGTGGGGATTACCACCTGGAAGATCTCATTCTCCGAATCCATGAACTTAACGCGCTGTTCTAGGTTCTTCTTGACGCGCTCTTCCTGACCGGAATAGGTATGTATTACGTACCACTTCTTTTCGTTCTCGGCCACAGCTACCTCACTGCTTACATTCTGGGAAGGGTAAAGAGCTGGTTGGCAAATTTCGGCTCATGTTCTGCCGGGGAGGTGGGGGGGCATCACTGCCCCAAGAGAAGCTTATCCACCAGGGTGGTAAAACCATAATCAAGTGCTCCCAAGATAATACCGACAGCCCCGGCAACGATTATCACCAGAACTGTCAGGTAGGCGGCTTCCCGTTTGCTGAGCCATACCACCTTTTTCAATTCATTGATAATCTCGCCAATGTACCGGAAAAGCCGGGGCCCACTTCGTTTGGTAGCCGTATGATGCGTCATGCCAGAACCCCCACCCCTCAGCAGGACCCCCCTACCTTACCTCGCGGTGCAGCCGGTGAACACGGCAGCGGGGGCAATACTTATTCAGTTCCAGCCGTTGGCTGTCATTCTTCCTGTTTTTGGTGGTAGTATAATTCCTTTCCTTGCACTCAGTGCAGGCAAGGTAGATAATGACTCTTGCTTCTGATTTTCTTGCCATGGTTAGTCTAGAATCTTGGTAAAGGTGCCGGCACCCACCGTTCTACCTCCCTCACGAATGGCGAAACGCAGCCCCGGCTCCAAAGCCACCGGGTAAAGGAGCTTGACATTCATGGTGATATTATCCCCGGGCATGACCATCTCGACACCCTGGGGCAGTTCAATAGTGCCGGTAACGTCAGTGGTCCGGATATAGAACTGGGGTTTATATCCGTTAAAGAAGGGGGTGTGCCGCCCTCCTTCCTCCTTGGTCAGGACATATACCTCAGCCTGGGCATGGGTATGCGGCTTGATGGTGCCCGGTGCTGCCAATACCTGACCGCGCTCAATATCCTCCCGCTCCACCCCTCTGAGGAGGCAGCCGATGGCATCCCCGGCCTCGGCATAATCCAGCGTCTTATGGAACATTTCAATACTGGTCACCACCACCTTGCGGGGTTCATGGTGCAGCCCCACTATCTCCACCTCATCCCCGGCCCTAAGTGTGCCCCGCTCCACTCTCCCCGTGGGCACGGTACCCCGGCCCTTGATGCTGAAGACATCTTCGATGGGCATCAGGAACGGCTTGTCCTTGGGGCGCACCGGGACAGGAATATATTCATCTACGGCATCCATCAGCTTTAAGATCGCACCACACCACTGACATTCCCGCTTACCACAACCACACTCCAGCGCTTTGAGGGCGCTGACCCGCACGATGGGTATCTCATCACCGGGGAACTCGTATTTGTTCAGCAGCTCCCTTACCTCCATTTCTACTAGGTCGAGGAGCTCGGGATCGTCCATCATGTCAACCTTATTCAGGGCGACGATGATGCTGGGAACCTGCACCTGACGTGCCAGCAGGACATGCTCCCTGGTTTGTGGCATGGGGCCATCGGGGGCACTGACCACCAGAATGGTGCCATCCATCTGAGCGGCACCGGTTATCATATTCTTGATATAGTCAGCGTGCCCGGGACAATCAACGTGAGCATAGTGGCGGTTGGCTGTCTCATACTCAATATGGGCAATCTGAATGGTCAGCCCGCGTGCCTTTTCCTCGGGGGCTTTGTCAATTTCATCAAAGCTGGTAAAGGAGGTGCTCGTGCCTGCCTTGGACAGCACCAGTGTGATCGCCGAGGTTAACGTTGTTTTCCCGTGGTCAACATGACCGATGGTGCCCACATTTATGTGTGGCTTGGTGCGATCAAATTTCTGTTTAGCCATTTCAACCTCCGTTCCTTTCCGAGCCCACAACCAGATTCGAACTGGTGACCCCGTTCTTACCAAGAACGTGCTCTACCGACTGAGCTATGTGGGCTTCGTCATCATTATACCGATTTTTATAGTGCTTTGTCTAGATTGATTATGGTGGAGGGGGCAGGATTCGAACCTGCGTAGCCCTTAGGGCGGCAGATTTACAGTCTGCTCCGATTGGCCACTCCGGCACCCCTCCTCGCACAACACTAATGCTAGCCGCCCAGCCTGAGGAGGGACTCGAACCCTTCAACCTGCCGATTACAAGTCGGCTGCTCTGCCAGTTGAGCTACTCAGGCATTGGCTCAGGCTTTAGCAATAAGGTAATACAGCTAGGATTATAAGTAATGAATGGTGGAAAAGTCAAGCTAACCGCTAGGGAAGGTAATAGCGCTCCCTCCTGCGGAAGAGGTAGCCAGCAATCAGCCCCAAAATCAGGCCGCCGAGGTGAGCCTGCCAGGCGACACGGGGTACGAAGGAAAGGATGATAAAGCCGCCGATGACGGCTGCCCATAGCGGGATAGGAAGCGGTATCGGGAAGACAAGGACCCGTAGCCTGGGTCTCATTACCGCCAGGGCTCCGCCCAGGGCGAAGATGGCCCCCGAGGCACCGATGGCTATTGAGAGTGGCGGCCCCAGGACAAGGTAGAGGATGTTGCCCAGTATCCCACCACCAAAATAGACGATGAGGAATCGGGTGGTTCCCACCAGGCTGGTGAGGTAACTGCCGAAGAAGAACAGGGTAAGCATATTGGCGAAGATGTGCCACAGGCTGGCGTGCAGAAACAGGTTGGTTATTATCGTCCACGGCTGGCTGAAGAAACTTGCCGGGGATAATCCCAGGGCAAAGATGAGTTTTCCCGATATCAGGGTGGCGATAAACAGCAGAAAGTTGATGCTGATTATTATCCATATTGGGTTCCGGTTAAACCCCCGGTATCCTCGGTAGTACATTGCCTGAGTCGCCTCCGCACAGTATAGTGGCCAGACTAAGTTTGGCTATTGTAGATTCCCCCTCCGCTATCATCATAGCTTGTTGAGCCGGTTAATAGCAAGCCGGGATAACACCATCGGCGGGGGTCACCCTCAACCCAGCTTGACTTACTATTTAATAATAGCCGATAATATTCATTAGTTGGACTAGTTCCCGAGTAGCTCAGTGGTAGAGCGGGCGGCTGTTAACCGCTTGGTCGTAGGTTCGAATCCTACCTCGGGAGCCATCTTTTTTGGGCGGTATAGTTAAATCAATTGTAAAAAACGCCCCCATCCTCTATCATAGTGGAGGCTGATGAACCAGGAGACCCCCGCCGAGAATACCATAATCTTTCTGGGGACAGCCGGCGCCAGGTTTATGGTGACCAAGCAGCTGGCTGCCTCTGGTGGCTTGTGGCTGAGCCTGGGTGGTACCGAGATACTTATTGACCCCGGGCCGGGGAGCTTGGTGCAGGCAACCAAGCGGAAGCTACGGGTGGATAATCTCAGTGCCATTATCCTGTCCCATCGTCACCTGGACCATGTGGCTGATGTCAATATTATGGTTGAGGCAATGACCGAGGGTGGCTTTAAGCGGCACGGCTGGTTATTCGCTCCGGCTGATGCTCTGGACAGTGAGCCGGTTATCTTCTCCTATTTAAGAGACTATATTGAGGGCATTGAAGTATTAGCCGAAGGCAGGTCTTACTCGGTGGGGGATGTTTCCTTTACCACCCCCATCCGCCACCAGCATCCGGTGGAAACCTACGGCATGCTGTTTCGGGCTGCCGGGCACACCTTTGCCTATATTGCGGATACCCTCTATTTTGACGGCTTGGGTGCCTGCTATGCCAGTGAACTGTTGATCCTCAATGTTGTCCTCATGGAAAACCGCCCCTCCGTGTACCATCTGGCAATACCCGATGTGGAGCGCATTGTTAAGGAAGCCAGGCCCAAGGCGGCCATTATTACCCATTTTGGCATGAACATCTGGCGGTCCCGGCCTTGGGAAATCGCGCAGGGGCTTTCGGAGCGGACTGGGGTTAGGGTGATTGCTGCCCGCGATGGCATGCGGTTTGCTCTATCCCAGCTGGATGATTGAGCCTGATAAACGTTACTGGTGGGGTAAGTGGAGTTTGTGAATTACTGGCGTCTCAAGGTATGGATTATCCTTACCGTTACCTTGGCCGTGACCGCGGTGGTTATCCGGGCCATCTGGCAGATAGTGGTCATCCCCACCCCGGGCACCATGATTATTTTCATCCCGCTGATTGTGGCCCTGCTGGGTGTGGAAGCCGTGGTTATCTACCTCACCCTCAATCCCAGTAGGTTTAGGAGCCTGCCGTTTGTAGTTGGGTTTACGGTGGTGCTTACCGCCGGCCTTGTTGCTGGTGTTACCCACTTTGTTCGCTTTATCCTGTCACCTGAGGCTGCCCTGCCCCTGAGTAAGATAATCGGCGCCTTCGTCCTGCTGTCCAGTGTCAGTGCTTATTTTCTGGTACTCTGGGTTGCCTGGTCATTGCAGAGGCCAGCGGGGAAGGATTAGCTTGTGGATCGGGAGAGGTTTGAACGGCTGGTAGCCAGGGCGGTGGATAGCTTACCCAAGGAGTTCCGCCACCGTCTGGAGAACATTGACGTGGTGGTGGCGGAGCAGCCCACTGCCCACCAGCTGGCTGAGGTGGGGCTGAGGCGGGGAGAGACCTTGCTGGGCCTGTATCAGGGGGTGCCCCTGACCAAGCGGGGCCACCGCTATGGTATGGTGGTGCCTGATAAGATTACCATCTTCCAGAAGCCGGTTGAAGCCAGATGCCACCATGATGCTGAGGTGGTCGCCGAGATACAGCGGGTAGTGCGGCACGAAATAGCCCACCACTTTGGCATTAGTGATGCCCGGTTGCGGCAGCTGGAGAAGGGCAGGGACTAGCTGGGGTTACCCTGGCTTTGGCTTCTCAGGTTCTTGACCATGTAATTCCCCAGGGAGCTATAGCCAAACTCGGTGCGGTAGTATTCCTTGGCACCGGTGCCACTCAGGACCACCATCTGCGGTACTTGAAACTCGTCGCCAGCAATCCGCTCGGCTTCACGGAGCAATGCCTTACCCAACCCCTTGTGCTGGGCAGCCTCTTCTCTCTGCTCATTAAGAGGAATCTCCGGCCCAAATATATGCAGTTCCCTGATTATGGCTAAATTCCCGTTACCTTCCTGATGCAGCGCCGGTATGGGCTTAGACTGAATTCTCAGTCGCAGCAAGCCAAACATGGTTTCAGTCTCATCCTCAAAGGATAGGAAAATCTCCCTGCCGCCCGAAGCATCGTAATCCAACCTTACCAGATGAGGCTCGCCTATTTCCCAGCCACCCCGTGCCCGGTGGCCATATTCCCGGCACCTGATGCACTTACATTCAAGCCCCTTCTGCCTCATTCGCTGCCAGATAATCTCCCGCAGCGAATCCTTACAACCAGCCGTAATAAACTTGCCGGGAATGTCACGCAGCAGCCTGGAAATTCTAACGTACTTCGGCACAATGGACTTAATCTCAACCAGCAGGTTGACCATAGTGTCGTAATCATAAGGCTGGTAGCGTCCTTCCAGGTACCACTTCTCCAGCTCGGTACCCTCAACCACCATGGTTGGATACAGCTTCAAGCCATCCGGCTTAAAACAGTCATCGTTAAAGAGTCTTCTGGACATCTCCAAATCTTCCTCCGGAGTTGAACCCGGCAGCCCCGGCATCCAGTGGTGGTACACCTTAAAGCCATGCTCGCGTAACAGCGCGGTGGCTTTAATCACATCCTCTACCGTGTGACCCCTTCTCACCAGCCGGTAGACTTCATCGTCCAAAGTCTGTACGCCGAGCTCAACACGGGTGGTGCCAAACTCCAGCATGCGGTCGATTTCCTCCTGGCGGCACCAATCAGGCCTGGTCTCGATACACAGCCCGGTGCAACGGTGTCTGGCTGTTTCATTAATTCTCTTTGCTTCCTCAAGGGTTGCCGATTTCACACTGTTCAGGGCGTCATAGCAATCTTTAATAAACTGGTACTGGTAATCGAGCGGGTAGGCAAGGACAAGAAATACATCGTCATTGAATCTTACCGAAA
>CAZAYK010000005.1:0-18612 GCA_964489415.1 uncultured Dehalococcoidaceae bacterium
CGCTTGGCCAGTTCTAGGGCGGCTTGTTACCTTTCTCGAATGTCATGGCAGATAGTATCAATGATGCGTATCTCAGAATCTTTGGTAAATGCGCAGTCAATCAGCTTTTTGGTAAATTCGGCAAAGGAAGCGGGTATCTGCGTGGTCTGGGATAAAACCCCGAGCCGCCGCGGGATAGGGTCAAGCCTATTGAGGAAATTCTCATCTAGGGTGGCGATACCCTTGCCCTTAGCCCAGCCCAGGATTCCCTTGACTTCAGGATGGTCAGCCTCGCCGTAGACGACGACAAGGAAGCCGGATTGAGCCAGTCGCCGTGCTGCCACGTGGGCACGGCGAACAAAGGGGCAGGTGGTGCTAATAACCGTGATATGCCTGCTGCGGATCTCCTCCTCTAAAGCCGGGCTTACTCCGTGGGTGCTGGTAACCACGGTGTCTCCCTTGATCTCACTTATGTCACTAGCTACACTAACCCCAATCTCAGCCAGCTTGTTTAGCACCTGCTGGTTATGCACCACCGCTCCCAGTGTCTCCACCCCACCGTGCTCCCGAGCCACCCTCTCCAGGGTATTGATGGCGCGCCTTACCCCCAGGCAAAACCCGGTTTTTGCCGCTTTCTCAATTATCATGTATTCTTATCTCCATATTCCCCCCGGTATTCTGGGGGGAGGAGTTCGGCGATATGCCGCATTATTGAATTGGTTAGCCCGCTAAGCTCCTTCTTAGTTAACTTACCCTTTGTTGCTGGCGGTAGGTAGAAGGGCTTGCCGATGTTCACCGTTATCTCAGGGCGGCGCAGCCACCAGGTGAGACCTTTAACCTTCTCGGTTCCGGCAATGCCCACGGGGAGGATGGGGGCACCGAGGCGCGAGGCGATTAGCGCTGAGCCGGGGAAAGCAGGCTGTAACTGGTGGCCACTGCTCCGCTTGCCCTCGGGGAACATAACTAGGGCTACATCCCGGGCAAGCCACTGCTCTGCCTGCCGCAGTGCGTCGCGGCTTAGCCGCCCCCGGCGTACCGGGAAGGCACCATAACCCTTGACAAAGAACCTGATGAGCCAGTTACGGAATAGCTCCTCCTTGGCCATAAATACCGCTTTGCGGTTAATGCTGACGCCAACAATGGGCGGGTCCGCCAGGTTGAGGTGATTAGCCACGATTAGCAGTGGACCATGTTGGGGTATGTTTTCCCTGCCCCTTACCCGCCAGCGGGCAATGATAAACAGGATTACCCTGGTCAGGAATCTACCTAAGTAATAGAACCAGTGCATTGGTATAAATTATATCCAGCGCCGATGATAAAGACAAATAGGGGTGGGGATTGTCCCTTGGTGGTGCTATTACAAGACCAGGTTCAGTAACCCGCCCACTAACAGGGCGGTGACAATCATGATGGCGGTGGCTTTGAGCATATCGGTAATGCCCAGTTCCCGGAGCAGAACGGCGAAGGTAGCAATGCAGGGGAAGAACATGGCCAGGACCACACTGCCCACAACGAGCTGCCCTGAGGTCAATGCCAGCGGGGCCAGCATACCCATGGCGACATCTTTACGCAGGAAACCGATGACCAGAGCCACTACTGCCTCTTTGGGCAGTCCCAGAAGACCGGTGACCACCGGCGCGGTAAAGTTGGCGATAATATCAAATACGCCCACGGCATAAAGTATGTTGATTACCAGCACTGCGCCTAATATTAGGGGAACAGCGTCCTTTAAGAATCCATAGACCCTTATCCACAATTTCTGTAATAAAGCCCTCCACGGTGGCCGGCGATACGGCGGGATTTCAATGAGCAGCTCAGGGCTGAATCCCCGGGCAAAACGGTTAATGATCAATCCCAGGATAATCCACACGGCAAATAGTGTCCCGTAGACAATGGCCACATATTGAAAGCCATGTTCCCCAACCAGGCCGAAGACCATTGCCTGCAGGGCAGCACAGGGTATAGCAATGGAGATCAGTGTTGCCGTGATGAACCTTTCCCGCTTGCTTTCCAGGATCCGCGTTGCCAATACTGCCGGCACGTTGCAGCCCAGCCCCAGCAGGGAGGGGATAATGGCATAACCATGCAGACCCAGGCGGTGCATGAAGGTATCCATCAGGATGGCGAGGCGGGGTAGATAGCCGACATCTTCCAGTAAGCCCAGTGCCAGGTAGAAGGAAACAATGTACGGCAGGACCATGGCTAACGGCACGTAGAGCCCGGTGGTGAGTAGCCCGAATGATTCAACATAGTTCACCTCACCGCCGGTGATATTACCAATCAGGGCAGTGTGGAGGAAGCCGGAGCCGCCGAGGAGCTGGCTCAGTTTCAGTATTAGTGGTGTCCATAGCGTGGTGAATAGGGGATCAAAAATGTAGCTGATGAGACCCTCGCCAATGAGCCGGACGATAAAGAAGGTGCCGGCAAGAATGACCAGGGCTATCAGCCCGCCGGTTAGCGGCTTAACGCTGGCATCACCCAGGCGCTCCTGCCAGGTATGGTGGCGGTGGGTAACCCGCTGAACTTGGTTAATAATATTGCCGATAGCTGCCCAGCGGTCATCCTGGCCTTGCCGGGGGGGCTGGGGGGCTCGGGCATAAGGGATGCTGGCCACCAGCTCTTTGATTCCCTGCCCGGTTATAGCTACTGTGGGAATAACCGGTACCCCCAGCAGCTCTTCCAGCCGCTGGAGATTAATCTGTATGCCCCGGTGGATAGCATCGTCCCAGATGTTTAGTGCCACCAGCATCGGGATGCCTTTCTCCAGTAGCTGCAGGGTTAGGTTTAGATTCCTCTCCAGATTGGTGGCATCAACCACATTGATGATTACATCCCCGCTGCCAAGCATTTTGAGGGCTACCTCTTCAGCCTCGGAGGTGGCTTCTAGGGTGTAGGTGCCGGGGACGTCAATAACCTCGGTCATCCCCCCCTCCATCTTGAGGAAACCCCGGGTATAGCCCACGGTGGTGCCGGGGTAGTTGGACGCGATGACGTGAACCCCGGTCAGCCGGGAGAAAACGACGCTCTTCCCCACATTGGGATTGCCCATGAGCAGGATTCTCTTAATAGCTCGCTTTTGCCTGAGGTTGGTGCTTTTTGCTCCATGACAGGTCATGTTATGGCTCTTCCATCTCAACGATTATTCGCTGGGCCATACCAAAGCCGATGGCCAAGCGGGTTTGGCCCGCCTGTATGGTAATTGGCCCCCGCATCAGCATGGAACTGACCTTGGTTATTCTCATCCCAGGGCGGATGCCCAAGGCACTGAGGCGGTTGACCGGCCCGTGACCGCCCTGAATATCAACTATTTTGCCACTCTGCCCCGATTGCATCTGCCGTAGCGTTATTAGCCTTCCTGCCGACATCATCGGTAATTCCTTTCCATGTTTGCTGATTGGGGTTATCCCGTTTGTGGTCTAGCCGGTGTCCTCACTCCCTCTTTTCCTTGCGCAATCAGGGCAGTAGCCGGCCAGGCGAATCTCGGTTTCCGTGATAGCAAAGCCTTTGGCTTCAGGTACATTCCTCTTGATACTGCGGTATAGCGGGTAGTGAAATTCAATGACCTTGCCACAGTCAAGGCATACCAGGTGATGATGCTCAGTTACTGGCTTTAACTCGTAGTGGTGGTGCGTCTCATCAAGATGTAGCTCATCAACCAGCCCGAGTTTCTTCAGTGCCTGCAGGGTTCGGTAAACGGTGGACAGGCTGAGGTGGGGGTTCTTCCTCCGGGCTCGCTGGTAGATTTCATCAGCATCAAGGTGGCCCTCTTGGATGATGTCCATAATCAGCGATCGCTGGTGGGTAACTCTCATCCCGGCGGTCCGTAGTGCCTCACAGCTAGTGGCTTTCATTGCTTATCACCCCCGGGCTTGCTGCTAGTGCAAATCATTTGCAATAACATTGTAAGGCAATAATGACTCTCCTGTCAATTTCTTGCGTAGCGGGTGATGAAGCCAGCTTGTGCCGGCCTTCATCGTGGTGGGGTGTGGTAGCTGCTTCAGCAGGGGGTTAGCCAATTTTCAGTTTTCGTTTTATTTCGGGGAGGGCTTTTTCTGCGGCCAGTTCACCCTGCCGGATGCACTCCGGGGCGTGGTGGAAGTCACCGGCACCAATATGGGCTACCTGGGGTTCAATAACGATATCGGCAGTTTCCAGGCATGACTTGGCCAGGGCATAAGTGCCGATGAATATTGATTTCATCAAGGTGTAGATGATGTTGGGCTCTTTGTCGCTTTTTGATGGCTCGCTGCCCCGCTGGATCCGTTTGGTTGCGTCGGGTATTACATTTACGGCAATGATGAAATCGGCCCCCATCCGCTGCAGCACACTTACCGGCACCGGGTTGACCAGACCGCCATCAACCAGGTATCTACCTTCCCAGGGGACCACGGTAAATATTGCCGGGACGGAGATGCTCGCCCGTATTGCTTCAGTTACTGAGCCGTGATCAAGCATCACTTCTTCACCGGTATCAATATCCGTAGCCACGCAGGCGAAGGGCAATTTTAGGTCGCTGAATCTGAGGTCACCACCGAACTCGGCTGCCAGCAACTCCTTGATTTTCTCACCCCGGATAAAGCCGGACCGGGGTAGGGAAGGGTCAATCAGGGAAGCCAGTTTCTTCTGGCTCAGCGCGATTGCCTGGTCTTTGATGTAGCGGCTATCTTTCCCTTGGGCGTAAAGGGCGCCAACCACGGCACCACTGCTGGTGCCGGCGACCATGTCAATGGGGATTCCCTCTCTATCAAGGACCTCCAGCACGCCGATATGGGCCAGGCCACGGGCGGCACCTCCGCTTAGTGCCAGCCCCACTTTTCGTTTAGCCATTTTCCCCTCTCCGGATAAACCAGGGGTAAATATTAACGAAGTTACCCCGGTAGTAGAATGCGCTAGCCAGGGCTAAGATTACCATGGCGATATCCAGGTACAGCGCTGTGGTATTGGTAAGCGTTATGCCCAATATCTCCTCGGTACCGAAGCAGCCACAAGGGTTGTGCCCCTGTCCGTGATTGAGTAGCCATATATTATTGGCGGTAAAGCCGGCAACCAGCAGCAGGGCAAGGGCGGACATAAGCCTGACCAGCACCCCGGTAATTAATAATACGCCGATTACCAGCTCGGCACGGGGAAGCCAGACAAGAATAGCATCGGTAAAGGCTGATGTCAAGAAGAAGGGGGTAAATCTGGGGAAATAGTTAAAGAACACATCAAGAATGGCGGCGGGGTGCAGTATCTTCCCCACACCGGCCGCCACCAGAATAAGCCCAAGGATTATGCCCGACAGGATAGCCAGGAAGTGCTGATAACCTATGCCTCCGGTTACTGCCACAGTTCTTCGATGTCTTTTTCTACTTCTTTGGTTACCCTCTGGTCCGGGGTGGTAAATTCTTTATAGGACTGGGCAGAGCCGTATTCTCGTGTCCTTACCACCACCGGCATGGGTACGGCATGGCCGAAGATGAGGGCCTGCTGGCGGGATTCCAGTCGGGATAGAACGGCTCTGAGGGCACTCCTGCCGGAGACGCCAGCCAGGACACTATCAATGTCCTGCTCATTGTCCAGCAGGCAGGTGATTTTGGTGCCCAGCTGGGACATAACCTCGGCGTCAATGCCACTGGGGCGCTGGTCAATTACCAGCAGGGTAACATTATACTTGCGCATCTCGCGGGCAATGGTGCCGAATATGGTACGGTTGGCTACCTCGGGGTTGAGGAATTTATGGGCCTCTTCAATGGTTATTACCAGAGGGGTGGGGCCGGCAATATCTTCCCCCAGCGCCCGCTCTGTCCTCTCCCGGTAGCGGTCATAGATGCGGCGGGTAATTAGGTTGGCCACCAGAATGTAGGCGGTAGTATCATTATACCTGCCGAATTCCAGAACAACATTCATCCCCTGGTCAAGGAAGCCCAGCACCCGTTCCACGGTATTGTCCGGGGCATGGGGGACAACGAAGGGCAGCCGCTCAATAGTGGCCAGCCCGCGTTGCAGGTTGTGAAAGGTGCTCTCATGTATTCTCAGGGATTCTATCAGCTGTTTGATTTCCTCAGGGTCGTGAAGGTTTACCGTGTCGTGGAGCCAGCTCTTGCCCAACCGGCGGCGTAGCTGATACACCGCCTCCACCGCCAGATCAGTGAGGTTAAGGGTCTGGCGAAGCAGGGAGATATCCTCCGGTTCGATTTCATCATAACCTATCCTGACGACAAAGTCAGTGCTCACCTTACGGCGCCGGGAATTTTCCTCGTCAAGGGTAAACACGGCAACCTTGGCTGGAAAGAGCTGCTTTAGTGCCTTGACCGATTTGCCCCCCTCACTGGTGCCCGCCCAGCCATACTCGCTGTGCATATCAAATATCAGGTTAGCCGCAGCACTCTTCTGCAGTATGCCAATGAGCAGCATCCTGGTGAGGAAGGTCTTGCCGGTGCCGCTCTTGCCGAAGATGCCATTGGAGCGCTTCACCAGTTCGGGCAGGTCAAGGCAGATCTTGGTCTCCATGTCCAGCGGCGTGCCGATGTAGAATCTCCTTTCGTCTTCACTACCGAAGACAAGCTCGATATCCGCCTGTGATGCCAGCCTTACCACCGAGAAGTGGCTGGGAACCGTTTTTACCGGCTGGGGTCCCTCCAGCAGGCTATCAACATCACCACCGATGGTCAGGTAGGGGGAGACACGGAGGGTGCCAAAGGTGCTGGTGCCGGCTAAAACCTCGTTGAGGAAAGGGTCGGAGGTGTCCGGTGGACTAACGGTGAGTGACGGGTCGGTTACCCCCAGGCTGACATCAGTTATCATGCCGAAGAAGCGCCGCTGGCTGCCTTCAATGGTGACATAGCGCCCCACCGCCATATCCTCCACCGATACCCCGCTATCCAGCCTTACCTCAATGCCTTTTTCCAGTGAACCGGAGGTCACAATGCCCAGTCGCTGCGTCATTTGAGCCTCCCCAGAATTGCCTTGAGCTGGTTAAATTTACCGCTAAGAAGTGTCGCCAGTTCCTTGCCGGCGGCTACCAGAAAGGCGTGGTGGTCCTCATGTGCCTGGCTCATCTGGCGCAGGGTGGCGGCAATTAGTTCCTCTGCGGGAACTACCAGACGGGTGTTAAGCAGGATATTGAGGAAATCAAGGGACTGGCTGAAATCTCTCACTTCCTCAGGGGGACAAAGGTAGACAAAGCCGTGGATTCGGGCAGGCTGGGGGGGCAGGTAGTGGTAAAGCCTGTTGTCCTGCCGGTGCCCGACGACTATGGCGCCGAACTCACTCTTGAGGAGCTTCACAAGCTGGGGGCTGGAGCGGTAGATTGCCTCTTCGCTTATTTCGTCCTTGCCGCGGGCGATGGGGCGCCGCCCCGGCTCGAGGCTGGTGGTGGCGGCATTGGCCACTACACCGTAGATTTCTATGGCGGACTCTTTGTCTAGCGTCTTCACCAGGCTGCCCAGCGCTGGTATCTGGTAAAGCTCATAGCACTGGGCGACGAAGTCCGTGGTACTGGCTTCAATAACCTCGGCGACTCTGCCGGATAGTTCGGCCATGCTTATATCCACCTTGTCCTCTTGCTGAGGCTCTTGGCTGAGCCCCGAGCGGGTAGTTTTTCCTCTACTAATGATGATTCTACCAGTTGCCAGAAGTTTTCTCTATCGGCGGTGGTAACCACGGCCTGCTCGTGGGCTTCGCTGAGCACCACCGGGTAGCCCTGTCCCTTGTGGCACTGGTCCAGAACTAGGGCGTGAGTCAGGTTAAGCAGGCGGCTATCAGTCGCCACCCACCCGGGAACCTCCACCCGGGCTATCTCATCATCCACCCGGAGATAGAAGAAATATACCTGGTGGGCTCCGTAGTGGCGTTTTACTATCTTTGACGGAGTGATAAATAGGGCTGACCGTTCTCCCTCATTAAGCAAATTGATAAACAATTCCCGGTCCTGTACCCCGGCAATGGCATCACAATCCCGGCGGGTGGGGCAGTAGCGGTCACAGTCAGCCGGCTGGTGGGGGCAGAGGGCCACCCGCAGCACATTGACGACATCGGTGCTGCGGGGAAGGCTGATATAGCTGGCCAGGGCAAGCTTGCGGTCTTGATTGAGTTTCCTTAAATCTTCCAGGCAGGGCAGTAATCCCTTGACCAGCAGCGCCTCGGTGACAAATTCCGGGTAGGCCTCCAGTCCCCAGAGGATGAGGGTGCCGTCAAGCAGCGCCAGGCTGGTGCTACCCGGCGGCATTTCCCTTGCCAGTTTCACCAGATGGTGGCATTCCTCGACACTGCGCCTGATGCCTAAAAGGGCTCCTTCTATCGGCTGCTCCCGCCCTTTAGCCTCCGCTGATGTGATAATCAGGTCTTCATCGCTGGAGTAAAGGCGGGGCGAGCTTTCTAACCGGGCGGTTGGTGCGGCACCATAGTGGAGAATGACGGAGCCAATATTTATCAGATAGCACCGGGTAGCACGGTGCCGGTCAACATCAATATGGGAGCCATCAGTAGCCAAGACGGTGAATTCGGTGGGGGTGGGGGGTGGGGCATAGTGGCTGGCCAGCCCGTCCACCAGTTCCGCTACCAGCCAGGTAGTCTGGCTGGAAGAGATCTTTCGTTTTAGTTCATCAAGGTTAATTGCTTCATCGCGGATGATGTCCAGGGCGTGGTGAAGGCGTTTTTGCCTTTCCTGGCGAGTGTCTCTCAGCCGGGCAATCATGTTGCTGATCTGGGGGGCAACCTTGGTTAAATCCAGTGCCATCTTGTCTGTCCTCAGCAAGGCAGAATGATTTGGTATCTTTAGCCAAAGTATAATCCAATGGAGCGGCTAACTCAAGGATTAGGTTGTTCCCAGTGAGGGATGCTATAATCTAGGGAAAGCTGGTTATTGAAGGACTCCTATGCTGCCGATTTTGTCCAGTGTGGTGATAATTTCCTTTTCAGGGGTGATGGCGCCGGGTCCCATGTTTGCCGTAACCCTGACCAAGAGTTACCGTTCCCCCTGGGCGGGCACCCAGATATCTCTGGGGCATGCCGTAATTGAAGTCCCGCTGATACTGCTCATTTACTTTGGCTTTGCCCCGTTCTTCCAGAACAGCCTGGTGCAGCTGGTACTAAGCATACTGGGCGGGGGGATGATTGTCTGGATGGGGATTGGCATGTTTCGGGCCCGCACTGTGGCAGTTCACCAGGGTAAGGATTTACCCTACAGTGGCGTTACTGCTGGCATCATCACCAGCGGGCTTAACCCCTTCTTCCTGCTGTGGTGGGCAACTATTGGCAGCATGCTGGTGATGAGGTTTCTTGATTTCGGGGTAACCGGGTTGATAATATTTATTGTGGTTCACTGGCTGTGCGACCTTATCTGGCTTTCCTTTGTTTCGGTTACGGTTTATCGGACACGCTCGTTCTGGGGAAGGAGGGTTCAGGAGTGGCTGTTTGTTGGCTGTGGTTTGCTGCTGATTGGTTTTGGCGTGTGGTTCATCGTCTCTGGGGTGCAGTCAGTAGTTTAGCTGTTTACTTGGAGGGTAGCGATGAAGGTAGGCATTGTCTATGACCCAATCTACCTCAGACATGACACCGGGCAGCATGTGGAGAATGCGCGGCGGTTGGAAGCAATCACCTCCCATTTGGAGGAGGTGGGGCTGAGCAGTGAGCTGATACCAATTGCTCCCCGCCCGGCCACCACTGAGGAGATTTCTCGGGTGCATGAGGAGGGTTATATCTCGCATATTCGGGAGTCAGCGGAGAGGGGTGGGGGCTGGCTTGACTTGGATACGGTGATATCCGCCGCTTCCTATGAAGCAGCTCTTTATGCCGCGGGCGGTGCTATAAGAGCCGCTGAGGCGGTGGTGAGGGGGGAGGTAACCAGTGCCTTTGCCCTGGTCAGGCCGCCGGGTCATCATGCCACCACCCGCCGGGCGATGGGGTTTTGCCTGTTTAACAATGTGGCCATTGCTGCCAAGCAGGTCATGGCTGAATTCGGGCTGGAACGAATCGCCATTGTTGATTTTGATGTCCATCACGGGAATGGTACTCAGGAGGCCTTCTATAGTAGCCCCCAGATTCTGTATGTATCAACTCACCAGAGCCCCTTTTACCCGGGAACGGGGGCGGTGGGTGAGACGGGAATTGGGGAGGGGGTGGGGGCTACGGTTAATATTCCGCTGCCCGCCGGTTGTGGTGATGCTGAGTATGAGCGGGTGTTTACCCAGATTGTCATTCCCGCGGTGAACCGCTTTCAGCCGCAGCTTATCCTGGTCTCGGCGGGGTATGACCCACACTGGGCGGATGAGCTCGCCATGATGCAGGTTAGTAGTGGTGGCTTTGCCCAGATGGTGAGGGCTATCAAGGAATCAGCGGACAGGCTATGTGACGGTCGGCTGGTGTTCAGCCTGGAGGGTGGCTATAATCTCACCGCGCTGGCGGCTTCGGTGAGGGCTACTTTTGAGGTATTGCTGGGTCGGACGGTAGGTGAAGACCCGCTGGGTAAGTCGCCGCGCCTGGCTAATGCCCCCGATATTACGTCGCTAATTGGCTCGGTAAGGGAGATACACGGGCTATAGTGGAGAACAAAACGTAGCTCACCGCCATTACGCCCTAGCTCGGCGAAGTGGCAGCCACTGGATAAACCTGCCCCATTCCCCCTTATCCCATACGACGAGGAGTGCGGGGGCGATGCAGATGGAGCTGAATGTCCCGGCAATGATGCCGATGATCAGCACCACAGCAAAGTTCTGAATGGACACGCCGACAAAGAGGAACAAGGCCAGCACCACAACCAGTGTGGTCAGGCTGGTGTTTATCGAGCGTCCCAGGGTTTCTACCAGGCTGTTGTTGACCACCGTCTCAAAGTCGCTGCGGGTGCCAAGCTGCAGGTTCTCCCGTATTCGGTCAAAGATGACCACGGTGTTGTTCACGCTGTAGCCGATGACGGCCAGGATACCGGTGATAAACATCAGGTTAATCTGCCAGTTGAGGATACCGCCGAGGATGGAGAAAATTCCCAGGGCTACCAGGGCATCATGGATCAGGGCGATGATGGCGCAGGTTCCGTAGCGGAAGGGCTTAGGCATGCGCCGGAATGCCCAGGTAACGTAGAGGAGTATGCCGATGGCAGCCACGGCTACGGCAATAGTGGCGGCGTGGGTGGTCTCGGTGGCGGCTTCGGGAGAGACATGACCAAACTCCTTCTCGGTTATCTTGCCAAATCTGGCCTCCAGCCCCGCCTCTATCTCGTCCTTCTCATTTTCGAACAATTCACGGGTGCGGATGAAGAAGTCCCCCTGCCCGGTGGCGAGAAGCTCGGTCTCAATGATGGCTTCGGGATAGCCTAAATTAGCCATTGCCTCTTTGAGCTGCTGCTGGGTTACCTGTTGTTCGTCAAAGCTTATCCTCAACCGGGAGCCACTGCTAAATTCAATACCCAGCTTGAGCCCGAAGCTTGCCAGGGAAATAACACCAATCAGGATGATTAGTCCTGAGATGAGGAAGAACCAGAACCGTTTACCAATAATGTCAAACATTTATTCCCTTCCTCCGGTCAGGACTGAATAGAGAGGTATTCTTGGCCAGATTGCTGCCCACAAACAGGCGCAGCAGGGTGCGGGTAACCACGATGGCGGTGAACATGCTCACCGCGACACCAATAAACAGGGTCAGGGCAAAGCCCATTACTGGTTCACCAGCAACGATGTTGCTGCCCACCCAGTAGAGAATAGCGCAGACAATAAAGGTGGTCACATTGCTGTCCCTGATGGCGGACCAGGCCCGGTTGAAGCCGGCCTCAATGGCGGCGCCTAATGTCCGCCCCGTCCTCAGCTCTTCCTTCATTCTTTCAAAGATAAGGACATTGGCATCTACCGCCATACCTATCGACAGGATAAAACCGCCTAAGCCGGCCAGGGTCAGCGTAACCGGTATTAGCTTGAATATCGCCAGTACCAGCACCCCGTAGAAGATGAGGGCCAGGCTGGCTAAAAGGCCAGGGATGCGGTAGTAGGCAATCATAAACAGCATCACCAGTATGATGCCGATTATCCCGGCCCGGATGCTCTTATCAATGAAGCCAGCCCCCAGTGTCCCGGCAACCTTTCCCTGATAGAAGGGTTGCTTCTCCAGCGGCATGGGTAAGGCACCCGATTTGAGCAGGTTGGCCAGCTCTTCAACCTTCTGTGGCGTGAAATTGCCGGTGATTACGGCTTGCCCGTGGTAGGCTGGCTGCAGGATTTGCGGGTCAGAGATAAGGATGTTGTCCAGGAAGATGCCCAGGGCTCGTTGCGGGGTACCATATTCTGCGGAGTGATACAGGTAGCTGGCAATCTGGTCGAAGATTTCTTCCCCCTTCTTGTCCCATCGGATACTGACCACATACTCGGCACCGGTGACCTTCTGTTCCACGTTGGGCACAGCATCCTCCAGAAAATCCCCGGTTAGCTGGGTGCCATCGTCACCCCGGGCGGGGATCCAGGATAGACTTCCGGCTGCCTCAGGGGGTAATTGTTCAGGATCCACGGGGTTACCTTCTTCATCAATAAACTTGAGGCCCTCGGCATCTTTGACGAGGAAGACTAAGGGGTTGCCGGCGCTATCGACAAAGATACGTTTGTCCGGCTCCGATTTATCAATAAAATCATTCTCAGTACTTTCCAGGTAATCACTGAGGGTGACCGGCGCACCGTCACTGTTGCGCTCCACCACCCGGAACTCGAGGAAGCCGGTCTGGGCCACCAAGCCCTTGGCAGCTTCAATATCAGTAAAGCCGGGGAGCTTTATCAGAATACGCTCGGTGCCCTGGGTCTGGACGACGGGCTCGGTAACACCATACTTGTTGATGCGCCGTTCAATGATCATCCGCGCCTGCTCCATACTCCGGGCCTTCTCGGCGGCTGAGGTGCCTTCGGGGAATTTCGTTTTATACACCAGGTGGACCCCGCCCACCAGGTCAAGACCCAGGCGCATGCCCTCACGGCCCAACCTTTCCGCATCAATGGGGAGTACTGTCCACAGGGCAAAGCCAAAGAGTATCAGTATCAGGAAAAGAGTTAGTGTATTTCTTCGTGACATTTCTCTACCGATTACCTATCTGGCGGAGTTTGCTTATCTTGCGCCACTAAATGAGTTATATATTCTATTGCCTGCTCCCGGCTGGTCACCTCCCCGGCGGCGTGGGCTTCACGTACCGCCTCGAGGAGCTCTCCGATTTTTGGCCCTGGTTTAAGGCCAAAGATATTAATCAGGTCATGCCCGTCAATCAGTTTGGGGGGCTTGGTTAGCCGGGTCTCCTCCTCATGCTTGGTTAAGACATACTCTACCATCTGGGCATGCTCCTGCCATTCCCTCCGGTCAAGATTGGGGCCGCGGGTAGCCAGGTGGTCGGCCAGGTTGAGGAAGAGGATATCAATGCCGGTATCTCCGGTGTCACGGAAGTAGCGGTAAATAGCTCGGGGGGAGGGGACACCATCAGGGCTCATCTGCCTCGGCCTGAGGTGGTTCCTCACCATATTTTCCACCATTCTGGTTTCCCTGGTGGTGAACCGCAGTCTTTCCAGGATGTTGGCGGTTAGGGCCGCCCCCTCCTTGGCATGTCCCAAAAAGCGGGCTCGGCCATCTTCAGCGACTGTTTTTGTCTCCGGCTTGGCGATATCGTGACACAGTGCTGCCAGCTTGATGAGCGACCTTCTCGTGCTGCCGTGGCTGACCTCCTGGTCAAAGTGCTGGTTAAGCTGTGCTGACCAGGGTACCGCTGAGAGTACTTCGGCATCAGCATAGGGCCATTCACCCTGCCTCAGCAGGAACTCAACAGCAGCCACCGTCTGGATGGAGTGCTGAAAAACATCCCAGTAGTGGATCAGGGGCTGGTCAACCCCCTTGGTGGGGGATAATTCGGGGATCAGCTCGGTGAGCACGCCGAGCTGGTCGAGGTAGCTCAGGCGCAGCGCCGCTCCGGTTAGGGCTAATATCCGGAGCAGTTCCTCCCTTACCCGCTCCCCGGCAACGGTGGTAATGAGGTGGCAGTGCCTCTGGATAAGGGCTTCAGTCTCCTTGGCAATGGTGAAGCCAAGCTCGGCAGCGAGACGTACCGCCCGCAGCAGGCGGGCCGGGTCTGAGGTAAAGGCTGCCTCAGTGACCGCTCGGATTATGCCCTGGCGGAGGTCACCATAGCCATTGAAGGGGTCAATCAGCGGCAACACCTCAAGGGTAATTCGGTCAGTCTTTGCCGCTACCGGGGGCAGGGGTTCCAGGGCAATCTTGCCAAGGTCAACAGCCATGGCATCTATGGTGAAGTCACGCTCTGCCAGGTCATCCTCAATGGTATCTTTGAGCGTGGAGAAATCAAGCTCCCATTTGCCATCAGCATCGTTATCCCCCAGGACCACCCTGCCGACCCCATTTACCTCATCTAAGGGGACATATTTGCCATTAAGGGCACGGGCAACCCTGGCAGCGATTTGCAGGGCGTTAGCGGCTACGGCAATATCAATATCGCCAGTATCGCGCCCCAGTAGCATATCACGCACCAACCCGCCAACCAGATATGACGGAATGCTTTCCTCAGCGAGAATGTGTTTGACTTTGGTGAGCAGAAGGGCTACCTTGGGCGTGACCAGTAGTTTGCCATCTGTCATGAGCTGTTGGTACATCTGTTAAACTATACTATCAAGCCGGAAATTTATCAAGTTTTGGTGGGGTAGGATTACACTATTCGTGTCTGGCTTGACGCTGGGGGTAATGTCGGTTAAGATTAGGTAAGCTGGTCTCCTTCTTAAGTCAGGGTAGAGGGAGGCAATTTCTTTTGAGGCACCCTTGGACTGCAGAACACGGGGGCAGAAGTGGACCAAGGGGAATTGGAAAAGTTGGCCGAGAGGGTGGCTGACCTGATTATCCATGCCCGGAGGGTGGTGGTCTTTACCGGTGCCGGGATCAGCACGGAATCGGGCATCCCTGATTTTCGCAGCCCCGGTGGCATCTGGGAGCGGTTTGACCCCGAGGAATTCACCTATCAGCGCTTCCTGGACAGTGCTGAGTCAAGGAGGAAGCACTGGCAGTTGCTCGGTGGCGGGCTGCTTCACGGTGGGGTGGAGCCCAATCAGGCTCACTATGCCCTTGCCGAGCTGGACCGATTGGGCCGGTTGGACTGTATCATCACTCAAAATGTGGATAATCTGCACCAGCAGGCGGGCGTGCCTGACCACAAGGTCTTTGAGCTGCACGGTAACCTGCAATGGGCAGTCTGCCTGAGCTGTGGTCAGCGTTATCCCTTTGCCCGGATTAAGGCCCGGCTGGCTGAGGGGGAAGATGACCCCGCATGTGAGCGGTGCCGGGGTATGTTAAAGCCGGATGTGGTTATGTTCGGGGAGTTGCTGCCGGAGCCGGTGTTCCACGAGGCGTCCCGGCGTTCCCGTGACTGTGACCTGTTTATCGTCATTGGTTCCAGTCTGGTAGTCTATCCCGCGGCCTATATGCCGATCTACGCCGTTGACGCGGGGGCGCGGCTGGTTATCATCAATCTCAGCCCGACGCCGATGGATAAGCAGGCTACCGTCCTCATCAGGGCTAGGGCGGGCGAGGCAATGTCCCAGATAGTCAGCAAGGTAAAGGAAAAAAGCGGCGGTTAATTAACGGGGTTGGGTAAGGGTGGCTATCCTCCGCGGGCCTTAGCGCAGGCGGGCAACGGCAATGTAAATGCCCAGTGCCACCGCGATAAGGTCGAAGAGTAGTCTCAAGCCAAAGACGAATCCCCCGGGGAGAAGGGCGCTTACCAGGTAGCTTATGGCTACCCCTAGGCCGGCGATAGCGGCTAGCCAGGGGCTGCGCTTGCGGTTAACCGAGAGGCTGACTACTTCACCAATGGCATAACCAATGCCGGCGGCCAGTATTATGCTGAGGTAAAAGAACAGGAAAATATCCACTGCCCACCAGATGACTCCGCTAACAATAGCCAGACCCAGGGCCACGGCGCTGGCTCTCAGGTAATATTTACCCGGAACCTGATAGATGGGTAATCGGTATAATTGGGCACAGTCACGGCATCTGGCTCCCACCGGGGTCTGCACCATACACTTGGGGCAGATCGGCTTACCGCACTTGCCGCAACGCAGGTTGGTTTCTACCTTGGGATGGGTAGCACACTTCATTTATTCAGTGAGCTTTCCTCTTTTTCCCCCGGAGGGAAGGTTACGGTACATCCATAATCTTCGGTCGCTGATGTCACGGTCAAAAAGGAAGCGGTTAAGCATCAACTCTCGTTTGCGGAGTGTCACCCCTTCCGGGGAAAGTGGGGCGGTTAATCGCTTGATAACTATTATTAGAAAGATAACCAGGAAGCTCAGGACTACGGGAATCGGCTCCTGGTATAGCCAGCTTACGATGGGTAATGCCGCCGCGCTGGCCAGGGCGGCAACTGGTGAGCTGCGCATAACAGCCGAGCCCACGACGAGGATGGTGAGGAAAGATACCGTTGCCCAGGGGGTCATCTCGTTAATAATGGGGAGTATCGAGACGACGCCGATGGTGGTGCCTAACCCTCTGCCCCCGCTGAAGCGGAGAAAGACTGACCAGTTATGCCCGATAATCACCGCCGAGCCGACCAGTATCTGCGGGGCGATATCCAGCCCGGCCAAATTGGCTACCCATACCATGCCCAGTCCTTTAGTGAAGTCAAAGACGCCCACCGGAAAGCCAAGCCGCCATGAGGTCAATCGCCACAGATTACCCCCGCCGACCTGACCGGTGCCATGCTGTCTCAGGTCAATCCCGCGGTAAAGCCTGGCCGCTATCTGTGCGGCCGGTATTGACCCGATGAGATAAGCCGCTATCAGTAATGGTATCAACCAGATGATCATCGGCTCTCCGTGGTGTTAGCTTAGAAATGCCGGCGTACTGGCTGCCTTTAGCCCTCGCTGCTTAGCCAGGGCGATGATTTGTTCCACGGCGGCCATGGGCAAATCAGCGCCACCCATCGGTGTCTCGTTGCTCTCGTCCAGACCATGGTAGTCAGTGCCACCGCTAGTAATAAGGTTATGCTTTTGGGCCAGGTTGACCAGGTAGTTGACTTGGTCAGGGGTGTAGCCATCATAATAAGCCTCGATGCCGACCAAGCCCACGGCTTTCAGTTTAACTATCAAGTCCTCAGGGTCATTGGCGGTAAACGGGTGAGCCAGTACCGGTAACCCATCGGCGTGCTGGATTAGTTTCACCGCTTCTGCCGGGGTGAACTTGAATCGCTCCACATAAGCTGGGCCGCCGTGGGCCAGGTATTTGTCAAAGGCTTCCCGTAGTGAGGTGATGTAACCCTTCTCCAGCATGGCCTGGGCGATGTGCGGGCGCCCAATAGCTCCCTTCCCGGCGAGTTCCTGAACTCGCTGCCAGTCAAGGTGAATGCCCAAGTCACCCAGCTTGTCAATCATCCTCTGGGCCCGTGTCTGCCGGGAGTTACGGAACGTCTCGAGGCAGGAACCCAGTTCGGTATTGGTGTGGTCGATGAAGTAGCCCAGGATATGGATATCGCCAGCAGGGTCCTCGGTGCTGATTTCCACGCCGGGGATTACCTTGAGCTGGGGGAAGGCTCGGGCTGCGTTTAGGGCTGGCTCCACACCGTCCACGGAATCATGGTCGGTAAGGGCAATGATGGTCAGCCCCAGCGCCACCGCCTTGCGGACAATCTCTTCTGGGGGGTATTTCCCATCAGAAGCAGTCGAGTGGATGTGGAGATCGGCTTGGCTCATTAGTCCTCCGCCTTACAGTCAATGCGCTCAATCCTAAGTGCCCGTCCATTACCTTCGTCAGCCTCAATCAATATGGAGTTAAGGATTAATTTCCCCTTTCCCACTGATAGCCGGTGGGGCATCCCGGTGAGGAAACGCCGGATTACCGATTCGGTGTCATCCCCGATAACTGAGTCCGCCGGTCCGGTCATGCCGATATCGGTAATATAGGCGGTGCCGTGGGGCAGTAGCTGGGCATCGATGGTGCCCACATGGGTATGGGTACCCAGCACGGCGGTCACCCGGCCATCCAGATACCTGCCCAGAGCCATCTTCTCTGAGGTTGCCTCGGCGTGGAGGTCAACGATGATAACCGGTGGCCTGGGGTTCACTTCAGCAAGCAGGTTATCCATGGCGCGGAAGGGGCAGTCTAGGTAACTCCCGATGAAGGTCCTCCCCATTAGATTGACCACCATCACATTATCTTTGATTAGGTAGCCCCGTCCCGGCAACCCCGGAGGGTAGTTCAGCGGGCGCAGGATAGGCATATCACCATCAAGACAGGGGATGATTTCCTTTTGTGCCCAGATATGGTTGCCTGAGGTCAGGACATCAATACCACTGCCCAGCAGTTCCCGGGCAATGGCCGGCGTCAGGCCAAAACCACCGGCGGCATTCTCGGCATTGGCGATTACCATATCCAGCCGGTATTGCTGGCGCAGATCGGGCAGAAACTTGGCTATCGCCTGTCTGCCGGGTCGGCCAATTATATCACCAATTAGCAGTATTAACACGGCGTTTAACGTCCTCTCCCTTACTTGGCGTAGTCAATAGCCCGGGTCTCCCTAATTACGGTAACCTTGATTTGACCGGGGTATTGCAGTGTCTCTTCTATCTTCTTGACAATGTCTCGGGCAAGCCTCATTGCCCCCAGGTCGTCAATATCTTCCGGTTTGACCAGGATGCGGAC
>CAZAYK010000006.1:0-18502 GCA_964489415.1 uncultured Dehalococcoidaceae bacterium
TCAACCAGTGATGCCGCGGGGTCATAGTGGGTCTCGATCATCAGCCCGCTGGCTCCGGCAGCGATGGCGGCACAGCTCATGCTAAAGATGAGGTCGCGGCGACCAGTGGCATGGCTGGGGTCAGCAACAATGGGCAAATAGGTTTCCTTCTGAATGGCGGGGATCGCCGCCAGATCGAAGGTGTATCTGGTATAATTCCGCCCCTTACCCAGGGGCAGTATCCCCCGCTCACAGAGGACAATGTCCTTGTTCCCTTCCGCGGCGATATACTCGGCAAAGGACAGGAACTCCTCAATACCGGCACCAAAATGCCGCTTAAACAGCACCGGCTTGTTCTTCCTAGCAACACTGGTGATAAGGTCCTGATCATACATGTTTCTGGTGCCAATCTGGAGCATATCAACATATTTGGCCACCAGGTCAACCTGAGACTCCCCCCTGACCTCGGTTACCACCGCCAGTTCGAACTTGTCACCAGCTTCACGCAGCCAGCTTAATGCCTCCTCAGCCTGCTCCCAGCCGGTGGCCCCCAATCCCTGGAAGGAGTGGACGGAACTGCGTGGCTTGAACACACCACCGCGCAGAACCTGGGCTCCGGCCTTCTTGATACCTTCGGCAATCCGGAAGAGCTGCTCCTTGCTCTCCACAGCACATGGCCCGGCAATATAGACCGGCTCATCACCACCAATGGTAACATCACCCACCCTGACCAGGCGACACTCATCCGCCTCACCCAGGTGCCGGCGATACTCCCGGCTGATTAGCTTATATGGGGTCTCTATCATCACCGCTTCTTTGACGCCGGGGAGAACGGCAAAACGGGAGAAGGGTACCCTCCGCTCATCACCCACCAGCCCGATCACCGTGCGGAACTCCCCCCGGGAAACATCCGCTCGCAGCCCGTATTTCCTTATTTCCCGGACCACATTGGCTATCTCCTCATCAGTTGCCTCAGCTTTCATGATTATCATCTCTCTCCCCCGTTCTAAATATTCTTGTGCCTGGAATACCCAATAATCTAAAATAAAAAAACCCTCTCTGGGGAGGGTCTTCTTTGAACCTTTTCCTAATTTTCTTCCTATGCCTATTTCATGGCAAAACCCTCCCTGCCTGAGCCAGGCTCAGTAAACCAGTAATAAGCGTAAAATGTTTTGCCCCACTTACCAGCTAACATGTTCTGTAATCCCCAATTTAGAGTAAATTTAGCATAACCTCAGCCATTTGTCAACCTCAGGGCAAGCTACCGCCCCCAGTCGAGTGCCCAAGCTAAGTGTTTTCCGGAAATTTCAATTTATCCTACCATGCTTGTTGACAGCTTACCACCATTATGGTAAACTTAAACTTTAGTTTCGGTGCTCAGATTAGATAGCCAATAGATTGAAATTCTTGCTCAATCTATGGCTATTGAGTTTGGTGGATGAGCCGTAGCTCATCCATTTAAATTGTGGGGTAGGAAAAGAGAAAATGCCAACCATTAATCAACTGGTCCGGAAGGGGCGGAAAACGGTCACCAAGAAGACCAAGACCCCGGCATTGCGCTTTATTTACAATGCCTTAAAGAACCGGGTGATACAGGGGAAAGGGTCGCCGCAGAAGCGCGGGGTTTGCCTCCAGGTGAAGACGACCACCCCCAAGAAGCCCAATTCGGCATTGCGCAAGATAGCCCGGGTGCGGCTGACCAATGGCATGGAGGTCACCGCCTACATCCCTGGTGAAGGGCATGAGTTACAGGAGCACTCCGTAGTCCTGATTCGGGGCGGCCGGGTCAAAGACCTGCCCGGTGTGCGCTACCACATTATTCGCGGGGCGCTGGACACCACCGGTGTGGCTAACCGCCACCGCGGCCGCAGTAAGTATGGAGCGAAACTGCCTAAAGAAAAGGCCGTTGCCGAATAAAGACAGGAGCTAAACATGCCGAGGCGAGCCCGAGTTATCAAAAGAGAAATACCACCTGATGCTAAATATCAGAGCGTCGTCGTGGCCAAACTGATCAACCACGTGATGATGCACGGCCAAAAGAGGACGGCGGAGAATATCATCTACGGCGCCCTGGACTTGCTGGAACAGCAGACATCAAAAGACCCGGTCACCGCCCTGGAACAGGCGATCCGAAACGCCACACCGCTGCTCCAGGTCAAGCCCCGGCGGGTTGGTGGCGCTACCTATCAGGTGCCCGTGGAGGTGCCCCCGGAGCGCGGTTTCTCGATAGCCCTGCGCTGGCTGATCCAATCCGCCCGAGCCCGCCGGGGTAGGTCAATGAAGGAGAGACTGGCGGCTGAATTGCTTGACGCCTACCAGGGGCAGGGAGCCACCATCAAGAAGCGGGAAGATACGCATAAAATGGCCGAGGCCAACCGGGCCTTTGCCCACTATCGATGGTGAGGGGATATCATCATTAGTTCTCGGGTTATGGTAACAGAGCCAATAACAGTAAAGGATAGGAAAGTGCCTAAACGTTTTCCCTTAGAGCACATCCGGAATATAGGCATTATCGCTCACATCGATGCCGGTAAGACTACCGTCACCGAGAGGATACTGTATTACACCGGGCGCACCTATAAGATCGGTGAGGTAGATGAAGGCACCGCGGTGATGGATTGGATGGAACAGGAAAAGCAGCGCGGTATTACCATCACCGCAGCTGCGACCACCTGCTACTGGAATGAGCACCGCATTAATATCATTGATACCCCGGGGCATGTGGACTTTACCGCTGAGGTAGAGCGCAGCTTGAGGGTGCTTGATGGCGGGGTTGTCGTTTTTGATGCCGTGGCCGGGGTGGAAGCCCAGTCAGAAACAGTATGGCGCCAGGCTGACCGCTACCAGGTCCCCCGGATCTGCTTCATCAATAAGATGGACCGGGTTGGGGCCAGCTTCCACCGCACCATAGCCATGATTGAAAAGCGGCTCAAAGCCGTCCCCCTGCCGGTACAGCTTCCCTGGGGGGCGGAAGGCTCGCTCCATGGCATTATTGATCTCATTGATAATAAGGCATGGCATTTCGATGGCTCCTATGGTTCCGAACCCAAGGAGATGGACATTCCACCATCAGAACAGGCAAGGTGCGCCGAGCTTCACCAGTCACTCATTGAAAAACTGGCGGAGCATGATGACCAGATTATGATGGCTTATCTTGAGGGGCAGGAGATTACTGCCCATGAATTAAGGCAGGCCCTGAGGCGGGCCACCCTGGCCAATAAAGTAGTCCCCGTTCTGTGTGGTAGTGCCCTGAAGAATGTCGGCATTCAGCCGCTCCTTGATGCTATTGTCAACTACCTCCCTTCGCCACTGGACGTACCTGCGGTACGGGTCATTGATGCCAAACATGGCAACGAACTTACCCACCCGGCCAGTGATGATGCCCCCTTTACCGCTCTGGCGTTTAAGGTGGTTGTTGACCCCTTTATGGGCCGGCTGGTGTACCTCAGGGTATACTCCGGGAAGGTGAAGACGGGGGCCCAGGTACTCAACTCCACACGGGGCAAGCGGGAACGCATCGGGCGCCTGCTGCTGATGCATGCCAACCACCGTGAGGATATAACCGACGCCGACACCGGAGCGATTGTCGCTGCCCTAGGACTTAAGGAAACCTTCACCGGCGATACGCTATGTGATGCTGCCAAACCCGTACTCTTGGAATCCATCCACTTCCCCGAGCCGGTAGTCTCCATTGCCATCGAGCCAAAATCAAGGGCGGACCAAGACCGCCTGGGCGAAGCCCTGCAAAAGCTAACCGAAGAAGACCCCACCTTCAAGGTGACTCATAACCCGGAGACGGGACAAACCATTATCTCCGGCATGGGTGAGCTGCACCTAGAGGTCATCATCAGCCGGCTCATCACTGAATTCAGGGTCGCCGCCAAAGTGGGCAAACCACATGTTGCCTACAAGGAAACGATTACCCTTCCGGTACGGGCGGAGGGGAGGTTTGTTCGCCAAACCGGGGGGCACGGTCAGTACGGGCATGTTAATCTGGAGCTGGTGCCACTGCCCCGCGGTGGTGGCTTTGAGTTCGTCACCAATATCAAAGGTGGCACGATACCCAAACAATATATCCCGGCGGTCGAGGCCGGCATCAAAGAGGCTATGGAGACCGGCGTCTTAGCCGGTTATCCCATGGTGGATATTAAGGCCATCCTCTATGACGGCAGCTACCACGAGGTTGACTCCTCGGAGCTGGCGTTCAAGATGGCGGGCTCAATGGCGTTTAAGGAAGGCGCCAAGAAAGCCAAGCCGGTGCTCCTCGAGCCGATTATGAAGCTGGAGATAATAACACCGGAGCAGTTTGTCGGTGATATCATCGGTGACCTTAACTCAATGAGGGGTCATGTCGAGACAATTGATACCCAGGACGAACTGTATGTGATCCGCTGCCTGGTGCCCCTGGCGGAGACCTTTGGCTACGCCACCAGGCTCCGGTCACTATCCCAAGGTAGGGCGACCCATTCTATGGAATTCTATCGCTACCGGGAACTACCGCCAGAACTGGCGGATCAAATCACGGAAAAAGCTATCGGGAAAAGATATGGCTAAGCAGAAGATTCGCATCAAGCTAAAGGGGTTTGACCACCGCATCGTTGACCAATCTGCCGAGCAGATTGTTGATGCCGTGGAGCGCACCGGGGCAACGGTGGTGGGCCCGGTGCCGCTACCCACCCGCATCCAGAGGTTCAGTGTGATTCGGTCACCGTTCATTGACAAGGACTCACAGGAGCAATTTGAAATCCGCGTCCACAAGCGGCTGATTGACATTGTGGAAACCACTTCGAAAACGATTGACGCCCTGACCAAACTGAACCTGCCTTCCGGGGTGGAAATTGATATCAAGCTGTAAGGGTAACTAACATGGCCAAAGCCAAGACGTTGGGCATTATTGGTAAGAAGCTGGGAATGAGCCAGGTTTTCCGCGACGATGGCACTGCCCAAGCGGTAACTGCCATTGAGGCCGGCCCCTGCACCGTGGTCCAGATAAAAACGGTGGCGAAGGAGGGCTATAATGCGGCTCAGCTCGGCTTTGGCGAGACCCAGAAGGGCAAAACCCCGCGGCGAGATGCTGCCCGGAAGCAAAAACAGTTTCAATATCTCCGGGAATTCCGCCTCGATGATACTCAGGGCATTGAAGTGGGGCAACGGGTTGATGTCAGCCTGTTTCAGGCGGGAGACCTAGTGGATGTTACCGGAGTATCCAAGGGTAAGGGTTTTGCCGGGGTGGTCAAACGCCACCACTTTGGCGGTGGGCCCAAGACCCACGGACAGTCAGACCGGCACCGTGCCCCGGGCTCGATCGGGGCTGGCTCCACTCCGGGGCGGGTGTGGAAAGGGCTGCGCATGGCAGGACACATGGGAAACCAACGGGTGACGGTAAGCAACCTCGAGGTGGTTGAGACTGACCCTGCCCGCAACCTGTTGCTGGTTAAAGGAGCTGTTCCCGGGGGCAAAAATGGTTTGCTCCTGATACGGAAGTCAGGGAGGAGGAAGTAAGCAAGTGCAGCTTCCCGTCTACAATCTAGCCGGGGAAGTGGTAAGGGAGATCGAGGTCAGCGATCAGGTCTTCGCTGTGCCCTTTAATGAGGGGGTGGTTCATCAGGTACTGGTGGCACAACGGGCCAATGCCCGGCAGGGAACGGCGTCAACCAAGACCCGGGGTGAGGTTTCCGGTAGCACCCGGAAGCTGTACCGCCAGAAGGGCACCGGTTATGCCCGGGCGGGCAGCCGGCGGTCACCACTGCGCCGGGGAGGCGGCATTGCCTTCGGCCCGAAGCCGAGGAGCTACCGGCAAACCATCCCCAAGAAGGTGCGCCGTCTCGCCCTGAGGTGTGCCCTTTCCGCGAAGACCCGGGACGGGGAACTGAAAATCCTCGAGGAGCTAAAGCTTGAGGAGCCCAAGACTAAGCAGATGGCACAGATTGTGGCGGCACTTGGTGCCGATTCCTCAGCCCTCATCGTTACTGATGAACCGGAGGGGAATGTGATTAAGTCAGCCCGCAATCTACCGGGAATTAAGACAACGCCGGCTAAGTTGCTTAACGTGCTTGACATCCTCTCCTATAAAATGCTACTGATAACCGAGGCAGCAGTACGCCAGGCAGAAAAACTCTGGGGGCAATCCCGCTAAAGGGCAGGGCATGCATCTCTACGAAGTGTTGCGCCGTCCGGTAATAACTGAAAAGAGCACCAACCTTCAAGCTGAAGGCAAATATGCCTTTGAGGTTGATGGGAGGGCGAATAAATTACAGATAAAACAGGCGGTGGAAAAGGCATTTAAGGTAACCGTGACCGGGGTCAATGTGACCACGGTGCCCGGTAAAACACGACGAGTGGGCCGACGAATAATACAAACCCCCTCCTGGAAAAAGGCCATTGTCAGCCTGAAGCCAGGGGATAAGATAGAATTCTTTGAGGGTGTCTAGTAAGGGAGGAACCAGGTGGCTATCAAGTTATATCGTCCCACCTCGCCAGGGCGGCGGGGAATGAGCGGGGCTACCTTTGACGAAATAACCACGGATAAACCGGAGAAGTCCCTGCTCATACCGCTGAAAAAGCAGGCGGGGCGTAACAACCAGGGTAAAATAACCGTCCGCCATCGGGGCGGAGGGGCAAAGCGCCAGCTGCGCATCATTGACTTCAAGCGGGATAAAACGGGCGTCCCGGGGCGGGTGGCTACCATTGAGTATGACCCCAACCGCTCGGCACGCATTGCCCTTATCTACTACGCCGATGGTGAAAAACGCTACATCCTGGCACCATCAGAACTCAATGTTGGCGATACGGTCATGGCAGGAAGCGATGCCGAACTAAAACCGGGCAATGCCCTACCCATGAGGTTAATCCCCAGCGGCAGCCTGATACACAATATTGAGCTGCAAAAGGGAAGAGGCGGGCAGCTGGTTCGCAGTGCCGGAACCGCCGCGCAACTAATGGTAAAAGAGGGGGAATATGTCCTAATTAGGCTGCCCTCCGGTGAGATCCGGCGTATTCATGGTGATTGCCAAGCCACCATCGGGCAGGTAGGGAATATTGACCACCAGAATATCAAGCTGGGCAAAGCCGGGCGTAAACGGTTGCTGGGGTGGCGGCCCACAGTGAGGGGCTCGGCCATGACCCCCCGTGACCACCCCCACGGAGGTGGGGAGGGCCGGGCGCCGGTAGGCTTGCCCGGACCCAAAACACCCTGGGGTAAGCCCGCCCTGGGTTATAAGACGCGCAAGCCCAAGGCTTCGGATAAGCTGATTGTTAAACGGAGAGGAAAGTAACCATACGGGGGAGTAAATGTCACGGTCAATCAAGAAGGGGCCAGCCATCGATGCCAAACTACTCAAGAAGGTAGACGCTGTCGTCCGCTCCGGGAAGAAGGTAGTAATCAAAACCTGGTCACGCTCGTCTACCATCCTACCCCAGATGGTGGGGCTTACCATCGGCGTGCACGATGGCCGCAGACATGTGCCCATCTATATCACGGAAAATATGGTCGGGCATAAACTGGGTGAGTTTGCCCCCACCCGGACCTACCGAGGGCATGTCACCAAGGCAGAGCGAGCCACCCAGGTGAGAAAGAGGAAATAGCCGATAGTGATATAACCAGGAGATAGAGTGGAAGTCAGAGCAATAGCCAAGGATACTGGAATATCAGCAAAAAAGGTACGCCCGCTGGTAGATATGGTGCGCGGGATGAAAGTGGATGAGGCGCTGACCCTGCTCCAGTTCGCCCCGTCACCGAAAGCCCGGGTGGTGGCCAAGGTGGTCAAGTCAGCGGCAGCTAATGCGGAAAACAACTTCCAGATGGATCCCGCGCAGTTAAGGATTGTTAACATCTTTGCTGACGAGGCGCGAACCTTGAAGAGGTATCGCCCTCGCGCCCGGGGGCGGGTTAGCCCCATCATGAAACGTTCCAGCCACATCACTGTTATTGTGAGTGAGGAGGGTTAATTGGGTCACAAGGTTCATCCCACCGGTTTCCGGCTTGGCGTGATACGAGACTGGCCGGCGAAGTGGTATGCCGACCGGCACTATGCCGAGTTCCTCCAGGAAGATATCAAGCTCCGGGAGGCAATCAGGAACAGGTATCCGGAAGCTGCCATCTCCCTGGTAGAGATTGACCGCCAGGCAAAAGATGTAACGCTAACCCTGCATACGGCTCGGCCGGGGATTGTCATCGGCCGGGGGGGGCAGCGCGTTGATGAAATCAGGGCTTATCTGGAGAATCTCATCGGGAAGAAAGCCCGGCTAAACATTCAGGAGATACGGCAGCCGGAGCTCGATGCCTATCTGGTCGCCCGAACCATAGCCGAGCAGATTGAACGCCGTGTTGCCTACCGGAGAGCCATGAAACAGGCAATCTTCCGCACTATGCAGGCGGGGGCAAAAGGAATCAAGGTCAGCTGTGCCGGCCGGCTGGGCAGCGCCGAGATAGCCCGCCGCCAGACCCTGCACCAGGGCCGGGTGCCCCTGCACACCCTGCGGGCGGATATTGATTACGGCTTTGCCGAGGCGCATACCACCCTCGGCCGGATTGGGGTAAAGGTCTGGATATACAAGGGAGAAATCCTGCCCGAACCCAAGATGGTGGCCGCTGCCGAAACGGCGGAAATGCCGGCAGCCACCCCCGCCCGTGAGGCAGAAATAACCACCGCTGCCTCAGCCGAGAAGGCAGCTGAACCAGCCACCGAGGCAGTGGCTGAGGAAACCACTGAGACTGCCGAACCAGCATCTGAAGCAACCACCGAGGCAGTGGCCGAAAAAACAGAAGTTGAGGCGGCTCAGCCGGCGGCTGAGGAAACCACCAAGGCCGCCGCCCCACCGAAAAAGAAAACGGCCAAACCAGCCGCCCCAAGGCGGAAGAAGGCAACCACTGCCGAGGCAAAGGAGACGGCTGCTGAGGCTGGTGACGTGAAGGAAGAGGAGAAGGATGCTACAACCTAAGCGCGTCAAATACCGCAAAGCCCATCGGGGCAAACGCCGGGGCAAAGCCCAGTCAGGGAATACGCTTGCCTTTGGGGACTATGGTTTGCAGGCGCTGGAATCAGCCTGGATTTCCAGCGATCAGATTGAAGCCGGACGCCGGGCAATTACCCGGCATATCCGCCGGGGTGGCAAGGTTTGGATCCGCATCTTCCCGGATAAACCGGTAACCAAGAAGCCCGCCGAGACCCGGCAGGGCGGGGGCAAGGGTGCCCCGGAATACTGGGTGGCGGTGGTCAAGGCAGGCAGGGTTATCTTTGAACTGGGGGGGGTTGGCGAGAAGGTAGCCCGGGAGGCAATACGGCTGGCTTCACACAAGCTCCCCATCAAGACCAGATTTCTACTTCGGGAAGCGGAAACGGCGGCTAGTGAGACGAAGAAGGAGCTGGTGAAGGTTGAAAGCTAGCGAACTCCGTGCCCTCAGCACTGCGGAACTGGCCAAGCAACTGGAGGAGGCCCACCAGGAGCTGTTTAACCTCCGCTTTCGCCTGGCTACCAAGCAGCTGGTAAACCATCGCCAAATCCCGATGGTTAAAAAGAAGATTGCCCAAATCAAGACCATTATTAGAGAAAGGGAACTGGGTATAAGGTAGGTTCGGATAATATGGCGGGAAAACGTAAAACCAGAATTGGCCGCGTGGTCAGTGACAAAATGGATAAAACCGTGGTGGTGTCGGTGGAGACCCGGCACGCCCACCCATTATATAAGAAGACCATCAAGCGAGTGACTAAGTACAAGGCCCATGATGAAAAAAATCAGTGCCATCTCGGCGATGTTGTCCGCATTGTGGAAACCCGCCCCCTCTCCAAGGAAAAGCGGTGGCGGGTTGCCGAGATAATAACCCGGGGACAGATAGCCGAGATTCAACCCAAGGAAATTACCGTAGAGCTGGGGAAGGAGAATGATTCAACCCTATAGCCGACTCAAGATAGCCGATAACACCGGGGCCCGGGAAATCATGTGCATTAACGTGCTGGGGGGCACCCGCAAGCGATACGCTAAAGTGGGTGATGTCATTGTCGCCTCAGTAAAAAAGGCGATTCCCGGGGGCTCGGCCAAGAAGGGTGATGTCGTCCGAGCGGTGATCGTCCGTACCGCCCAACCCTACCGCCGCCCCGATGGCTCCTATATCAGGTTTGATGAAAACGCCGCGGTTATTCTTACTGATAAGAATAACCCTAAGGGAACGCGAATATTCGGACCCGTTGCCCGGGAATTAAGAGAAAAAAACTTCACCAAGATTATCTCCCTGGCAGCGGAGGTATTATAAGGACAGCCAGCGATGAAGATCAGAAAGAATGACACGGTAGTGGTCATTGCCGGAAAGGATCGGGGGAAAAAAGGCAAGGTGCGCTTTGTCTACCCCAAAAAGGAACGGGTACTGGTCGAGGGAGTCAACTTCGTCAAGAAGCACTCCCGGGCCCGGGGGCAGGTCACGCAGGCTGGTATTATCGATCTGGAGGCGCCCATCCACATCTCCAATGTCATGTTACTCTGCGATAAATGCAACCGGCCCACCCGCATCGGCTTTCGCTTTCTGGAAGGTGGCCGAAAGGTGCGGTTTTGCCGCTCCTGTGGTGAGGTGATTGACTAAGTGACATTACTCAAAGAGAAGTATCATCAAGAGGTTATCCCGAGCCTGATGGAGCGCTACGGGTATAAGAATGTAATGGAGGTACCCCGCCTGGAGAAGATTGTGCTCAATATTGGCTTGGGAGAAGCCATCCAGAACGCCAAGGCTCTGGAGGCAGCCGAGGCCGACCTCACCGCCATCTCCGGGCAACACCCGGTAATTACCCGTGCCAAGAAATCCATTGCTGCCTTCAGGCTAAGGGCGGGTATGCCCATAGGTATGAAGGTAACCCTGCGCGGCAAGCGGATGCACCACTTCTTCGAAAAACTGGTCAATGCCGTTCTGCCCCGCATTCACGAGTTTCAGGGGGTTTCCCCAGACTCCTTTGACGGCCGGGGCAACTATACCTTGGGGCTCAAGGAGCAAATCGCCTTCCCCGAGATAGATTATGATAAGATAGATAAGGTGCGTGGTTTGGAGATCTCAATTATCACCACGGCGAAAACCGATGAGGAAGCAAGACACCTGCTCGAGCTACTAGGGATGCCTTTCGCCAAGGATTAAGTGGAGGAGGGATGGCCAAGAAATCAAAAATAGTCAAGGCGGCACGCCCGGCTAAATACAAGGTGCAGCAGCACAACCGGTGCCACATCTGTGGCCGGCCGCGTGCCTATATTCGCAAATTCGGCATCTGCCGGATTTGCTTCCGGAAGCTGGCTCTGGCCGGAGAGCTCCCCGGAGTAAGAAAATCAAGCTGGTAATCCAGCAGGATAAAGGATAGCCATGACGGTAACTGACCCAATAGCTGACATGTTAACCCGAATACGCAACGCCATTATGGCGAGGCATGACTCGGTGGCAATACCTGCCTCGAGGATGAAGCTGGCCATCACCAGGATCCTCAAGGAGGAAGGCTTCATTAACGATTATGAGGTGGTACGGGGTAAGCCCCACCGGGTAATCAAGATCCACCTCAAGTATTATAATAATAAAGAACCCGCCATTTCCGGGTTGGAGCGAGTCAGTAAGCCTGGCTTAAGGGTGTATGTCGGTAGGAAGGAAATACCCCGCGTTCATGGTGGCGTGGGCGTGGCCATTCTGTCCACGCCCAAGGGCATCAGAACCGGGCAGCAAGCCTGGCGGCAGGGGGTTGGCGGTGAGCTGTTGTGCTATATCTGGTAGATCATCGGGGAGGAGATATGTCCCGCATTGGACGCATGCCAATAACAATACCTGAGGGGGTGCAGGTAAAGATTAATAACAACACGGTGACGATAACCGGGCCCAAGGGGGAACTCAGCCGCTCCTTCAGCCCGGAGATGTCCATCCAGCAGCAAGATAATGTTCTCACCGTAAGCCGCCCCAGCGATAGTAAGGAACATCGCTCCCGGCACGGGCTGACCCGCAGTCTGCTGGCTAACATGGTGGAGGGAGTAACCAAGGGCCATGAGAAGATTCTGGAGATTGTTGGGGTTGGCTACCGGGCAGAACAAGCCGGGGATAAGGTGGTCCTTCGCATTGGCTACTCACACCCGGTAGAGGTTTCCCCCCTGCCCGGCATATCCCTGTCCGTAGAGGGGAACAACCGAATCAAGGTCACCGGGATGAGCAAGGAATTGGTCGGTGAGATGGCCGCCCAAATCCGGGCGATTCGCCCCCCGGATGCCTATAAAGGCAAGGGTATCCGCTATGCCGGCGAAAAGGTTCACCTGAAACCGGGTAAAGCAGGAAAGGTGGTGGGTCGGAAGTAACATGGCGAAAATCACACCACGACAAGCCCGGCTAAGAAGACACCGCCGGGTCAGGCTTAAGGTAAAGGGCACCAGTTCCCGGCCCCGCCTATGTGTCTTCCGCAGCCTGAACCATATCTATGCCCAGGTAATTGATGACGAGAAGGGTCACACCCTGGTGGCCGCGTCCACCCTTGACCCTGAGATAAGAGCGGCCACCAACAGCAAATCAAAGACAGATAACGCCAAACTGGTCGGCGAGGTGATCGCCAAGAGGGCATTAGGCCAAGGAATAACCCAGGTAGTCTTTGACCGGGGCGGCTATAAATACCACGGCCGGGTTAAAGCCCTTGCCGAGGCAGCCCGAAACGGTGGTTTAAAATTCTAAGCGAGAGCAACAGCCTGATGAAGATATTAAGCAAAATTGACCCAACCGAATTAAACCTCACCGATAATTTAATCTATATCAACCGGGTGGCTAAGGTGATGAAGGGAGGCAAGAGCCTCAGCTTCAGTGCCCTGGTGGTTACCGGTGATGGGAATGGTCATGTTGGTCTTGGTCTGGGCAAGGCCAAGGAGGTGGCTACCGCCATCAGCAAAGGCGGTGCCAAGGCCAGGAAGAGCCTGATCAAGGTGCCCCTGGCCGGGAGCACCATCCCCCATGAAATTACCGTCAAGTACGGAGCGGCCAAGGTCCTGCTCAAGCCAGCCGCCCCGGGTACCGGGGTTATCGCCGGGGGCAGCGTCCGGGCGGTGATTGAAGCCTGCGGGGTTAAGGATATCCTGACCAAATCACTGGGGTCATCAAACCGCATCAATGTGGCTCGGGCAACCATGCTTGCCCTCAGCAAGCTCAAGAACCCCCAAGAGGAGATAGCCCGACGCAAGGCAACTATTGCTACCGAGGAGGCAGCCACCAGTGGCTAAACTACGCATCACCTGGATCAAGAGCAGCATCGGCTATGAACAGAGTCAGCGGAGAACCCTGAGGTCGCTCGGTTTTCATCGGCTGAATCAGAGTGTTGTCCATGAGGATTCAAAGAGCCTGCGGGGTATGATTAATAAGGTGAGACATCTAGTTAAGGTGGAGGAAGTCAGTGGTCAGGCAGAATGATCTCCACCCCCTCCCCGGCGCCCGGCGAGACCGCAAGCGGGTGGGGCGGGGTGATGGTAGCGGTCACGGCACCTATTCCGGACGGGGCATCAAGGGCGAGAAGGCCCGCACCGGGCACCGAACCCGCCCCGGCTTTGAGGGGGGGCAGCTGCCGTTAATCAAGCGCCTGCCGCAAAAGCGCGGCTTTACCAATATCTTTCGGACGGAGTATAGCACCGTTAACCTGGGTAAGCTCAACATCTTTGCGGCGGGTAGCGAGGTGACCCCGGAAAAGCTGGTGGCGGCGGGATTAATTAAATCACTACGCAACCCGGTCAAGATACTGGCTGATGGCAACCTGGCCCACCCCCTGGTGGTCAAGGCGAACAAGTTTTCCGCATCAGCCAAAGCCAAAATAGAGGCAGCCGGGGGCAAGGCTGAGGAGGTGGACTATGCGGCCAAGGCAGACTAGGCCCCGGCTCCTCCAGGCAATGATTGACGCCTTTAGCCTGCCTGACCTGAGGCGCCGCATCCTGTTCACCATAGGTATGCTGGTTGTCTTCCGCCTGGTAGCTCATGTGCCCTTGCCCGGCGTGGACCTGGCGGCACTGCACGAGCTGTTTGAGCGCAATGCCCTGCTGGGCATGTTTGACCTGTTCAGCGGGGGGGCAATGAGGCGCTTCAGCGTGGCGGCGTTGGGGGTTTATCCTTACATCACCGCATCAATTATTATGATGCTAATGGTGCCCATCATCCCCCGGCTGCAAGCCCTCTCCCAGGAAGGTGAAGCAGGGCAGGCCAAAATTAACCTGATTACCCACTGGATGACCGTTCCGCTAGCTGCCCTCCAGGGCTACGGGCAGCTGGTCTTTCTCCAGCACCAGGGAGTGGTTAGCACTGCCGCCGTGCTACCCACGATAGCCATGGTAGCCTCACTCGTCGCCGGCACCATCTTCCTCGTCTGGCTGGGTGAGCTGATCACGGAGTATGGCATCGGCAATGGCATATCCATCATCATCTTTGGCGGCATTGTCGCCGGCCTACCCCAGCTAATCGGGCAGGGCTTCCTGGCCAAAGGAAACTTCGGTGGGCTGGTGCTCTATGCGGCCATCGTCCTGGTCACCATCGGGGTCATCGTTATCTTCACTGAAGCCCACCGCCGCATCCCGGTACAGTATGCCCGCAGTGTCTTCCGCGGCGGGCGGATGTACCGGCAGTCCGGCTCAACGCATATCCCGCTGCGGGTGAACAGCGCCGGGATGATACCGCTTATCTTTGCCATGTCCGTGGTCATCTTCCCCGGCATCGTGGCCAGCTACTTTGCCAATCCGGCCCAGCCCGGTTTTGCCGATACCATTGTCCAGCTGTTCAACCCCAATGCCAAGCTACCTTTGGGATTATTCTACTGGATTCTCTACTTCATACTGGCGGTTGGCTTCACCTTCTTCTATACGACGATAATCTATCAGCAGCAGGATCTGCCCGGCACCCTGCAACGCCAGGGGGGCTTTATCCCCGGCATCCGGCCGGGGAAGAACACCGCGGCTTACCTCAACAGCGTGATTTACCGCATTACCTGGGCGGGGGCACTGTTTCTCGCTGGCGTGGCAATAATGCCCTTTATTGCCCGAACGATTACCAATGTGCAGGTAATCCAGCTATCCAGCCTGGGGTTAATTATCGTGGTCGGTGTGGTTCTGGATACCATGAAACAGCTTGAGGCGCAGCTGGTGATGCGGCGCTATGAAGGCTTTATCAAATAGGAGGAAGAGTGTATATTATTCTTCTGGGAGCTCCCGGAGCCGGCAAAGGCACCCAAGCGGCTATCCTGGCCCAAAAGCTAAAACTGGCCCATATCGCCACTGGTGACCTGTTCCGCCAGGCTGTGGAGCAGGGAACCGAGCTGGGGATTAAGGCCAAGTCCTATATGGAGACGGGAAGGCTGGTCCCCGATGAAATTACCATACAGATGGTCTTAGAGCGGCTTTCGGCTCCGGACTGTGCCGCCGGGGTAATCCTTGACGGCTTCCCCCGGAACCTGGAGCAGGCCAAAGCCCTGGATAAAGCCCTGGCGGAGCGGGCGCTAGCTATTGACCGGGTGGTGTATATTAAAGTTGCCCAAGAGGTGCTACTGGAGAGGCTTAGCGGGCGCTGGATCTGCTCTAACTGCCAGACACCATACCACGCCACAGACTCTCCACCCCAGGTTGAGGGCAGGTGCGACCGCTGCGGCGGGCGGCTGCAGCAGCGCGATGATGATAAACCAGAAACAGTGAAAAAACGCCTCAAGGTCTATTTTGCCGAGACAGCCCCGCTTATTGACTACTATCGCCAAGCGGGTAAGCTGGTGGAAATAGACGGAAGGGGTAGTATTAACGAGGTAAGCCAGAGAATAATCTCTGCCTTAGCCACTGGAAAGTTTGCCGCCAGATGAGTATAATTATCAAATCCGCCGAGGAGATTGCCGCCATGCGGCAGGCGGGCAGAGTTGTCGCTGAAATACTGGGAATCCTGATGAGGCAAGTGAGACCAGGGATGAAAACCAAGGAACTGAATATTATTGCGGAGAGGGAGCTGGAAAAACGGGGGGCCAAACCCTCGTTTAAGGGGTATCATGGCTTCCCCGCCAGCCTGTGCGTGTCCGTAAATGATGAGATCGTCCACGGCATCCCCGGGGAGCGGGTGCTCCACGAGGGGGATATTGTCTCCCTGGACTTTGGCGCCATTGTTAACGGCTTTCAGGGTGATGCCGCCGTCACCCTGGGTATCGGTGAGATAAGCCCTGAGGCAAAGAGACTCATCGCAACCACGCAAGGGGCTCTCGAGGCCGGCATCGCCGCGGCTAAATGCGGGGCAACGCTGGGGGATATCTCCGCCGCCATTCAGAATTATGCCGAGTCAAGGGGCTATTCTGTAGTCAGGGAATACACCGGGCACGGCATCGGCCGGGAAATGCATGAAGACCCCCAAATCCCCAACTTCGGCGTACCCGGGACAGGCCCGGTGCTGAGGAAGGGAATGACCCTGGCCCTGGAACCCATGCTCAATATTGGCGACTGGCGCACCCGCATTGATGATGACCACTGGACAGTGCGCACGGCTGATGGCAGCCTTTCCGCGCACTTTGAACATACCATTGCCATTACTGATGATGAACCGGAGGTGCTGACGAAGAGGATTTATGCCTAAGAAAGAGGCAATTGAAGTTGAGGGAACCGTGGTGGAGGCTCTGCCTAATGCCATGTTTCGTGTTGAGCTCGCCAATGGACATCAGGTGCTGGCTCACATCTCTGGTAAAATAAGGGTACACTATATTAGAATATTACCAGGTGATAAGGTGTTGATTGAGCTCTCCCCCTATGACCTGAGCCGGGGCAGGATTACCTACCGGCTGAAATAAGTTTAAGGAATTTAATGATGAAAGTTAGAGCCTCAGTAAAGGTTAGATGTGAAAAGTGCAAGGTAGTTAAGCGCCGCGGCGTGCTCCGGATTATCTGCAGCAACCCCAAGCACAAGCAGCGGCAGGGTTAACCAGGCACGGGAAGGGGAGAAGATAGATGCCACGTATTGCTGGAGTCGATATACCGGGAAACAAACGGGTCTGGGTGTCATTGCAGTATATTTACGGCATTGGCCCTACCTTGAGCCGAAAAATTCTCACCCAGACAGCGATCAATCCTGAGACCAAGGTGAGCGAACTCACCGAAGAGGAGATCAACCGCCTCCGGGAAACCATTGATAGGCAATTTAAGGTGGAGGGCGAGCTCAGAAAAGAGGTCAATTTCAATATCAAGCGCCTCATCGAGATCGGCAGCTACCGGGGGCTGCGCCACCGCCAGGGCTTGCCGGTTAGAGGGCAGAGAACCCGGACCAACGCCCGTACCAAGCGCGGTCCTCGCAAGACAGTCGCCGGCCGAGGCCAGAAACGCGGTATGGCGAAGAAGTAATTAAGGCAAGGGTAAAAGGAGCTTAACTTGGCACAGAAGAAACGAACCAGGACAAGACGGCGGGAACGCAAATCGGTCCCGGTGGGCAGGGCTTATGTCCAGTCCACCTTCAACAATACCATAGTCACCCTTACCGACCCGGCGGGGAATACCATCGCCTGGGGAAGCTCGGGAACTGCCGGATTTAAGGGCTCACGCAAGGGCACCCCCTATGCCGCCCAGATGGCCGCCCGCGATGCCGCCCGCAAAGCCATGGTCCACGGCTTGCGCCAGGTTGAGGTATACGTCAAGGGGCCAGGTAGCGGGCGCGAGGCGGCGATCCGCTCCCTGCAGAGTTCCGGCCTTTATATCACCGGCATCCGGGACGTGACCCCCATCCCCCACGCCGGCTGCCGCCCCCCGAAAAAGAGACGAGTCTAGAAGAGGAAAATATGGGAAGATATACTGGAGCAGTCTGCCGATTATGCCGCCGTAGCGGTGAGAAACTCTTCCTCAAGGGTAGCCGCTGCTTTACCCCGAAATGTGCCATGGATAGGCGCCCCAAACCACCGGGGCAGCAGGTGAGCCGGCGGCGCCACAAACTCTCTGACCGAGGGCTACAGCTACGGGAAAAGCAGAAGGCCCGCCACAGCTACGGCACGCTGGAGAGGCAGTTCCGCAAGTTCTTTACTCAAGCCGAGAAGCAACCCGGCATTACCGGAGATAACCTGTTAGTGCTGCTGGAGAGACGGCTGGATAATGTGGTCTACCGCCTGGGCTTTGCTGACTCCCGGGCCCAAGCCCGTCAGCTCGTCCAGCACGGACACATCCTGCTCAATGGACGCAAGACCACTACCCCGTCCTGCCTGGTTAAGGAGGATGACATCATCAGCTGGCGGGAAGGCAGCACCAAAACCGAGTATTACAAACAGCTGGTGGAAACCATTGAATCCAAGACCGTCCTCAGCTGGTTAAGCCTGGACCGGAAAAACATGGTCGGCCGAGTATTATCCCTACCCACCCCGGAAGATATTGATGCTAGATTTGACAGCAAGGCGATCGTGGAATACTACTCACGCTAGGCAAGTGACGAGGAGGTAACCCTTTGTCTGATCTATTAATCCCCAATATTGAGTGTGTTGACAGTGCCGATAACTTCGGGCGGTTTCAAGCCGAGCCACTGGAGAAGGGTTTTGGCATTACCCTGGGCAATTCTTTGCG
>CAZAYK010000007.1:0-18389 GCA_964489415.1 uncultured Dehalococcoidaceae bacterium
GCCCGCCAAGCCGGGCTCAGCAGCACTGCCCTTCCCTGGGGTGGAGCCGGCGGTATTAAGGGAGGATGGCTCGGTGGCCGGGGTTAATGAGGGTGGTTACCTGGTGATAAAGAGACCCTGGCCAGGCCTGATGCGGGGTGTCTTTGGTGATCCGGCGCGGTTTAAGGAGACTTACTTTACCCGTTTCCCCGGCGTGTACACCACCGGGGACGGTGCCCGGGTTGATGAGGATGGCTATTACTGGTTGATGGGGCGCATTGATGATGTCATTAATGTCTCGGGGCACCGCATCGGGACAGCCGAGGTGGAAAGTGCCCTGGTCTCCCATGAGAAGGTTGCCGAAGCGGCGGTGGTTGGCATGCCTCATGAGGTCAAGGGGCAGGGGATCTATGCCTATGTCACCCTCAAGGCAGGGGAGAAGCCGTCTGATGACCTCAGGAAGGAGCTGGTGGCCCATGTCCGCAGGGAAATCGGCCCCATAGCTACCCCGGATAGGATTCAATTCGCCGATGCCTTGCCCAAGACGAGGAGCGGTAAAATCATGCGCCGAATACTGGTTAAGATTGCCGCGGGGGATACCGATTTGGGTGATACCAGCACCCTGGCTGATCCCTCGGTGGTTGAGACCCTGCTACAGGGCAGGCTTAAGGATTAGGCATTACTGGGCTTGACTGTTAACTAGCCTTATTGGAGGTGGCCTCGATGGCAACGAGAGGACAGGATATCGTCTCGGTTATCAAGCAGCAGATTGAGCAGTTTGGCGCCACGGTGACTATGGTTGATGTGGGCACGGTAATCGAGATTGGTGATGGCATTGCCCGGATCCATGGTCTGAGCGCAGCTAAATATAATGAGCTGCTGCAATTTCCTAATGAGGTAATCGGGATTGCCCTTAATCTGGAAGAGGATAATGTGTCGGCGGTGATTCTGGGTGACTATACCCAGATCAAGGAAGGTGACGAGGTGCGGTGCACCGGGCGGATTGCGGAAGTGCCGGTTGGGGACCAGCTTATTGGCCGGGTGGTTGACCCCCTGGGGCGCCCCTTGGATGGTAAGGGGGCCATTAAGGTAGAGCGGACCCGTCCTGTAGAGCGGGTCGCTCCCAATGTGGTGATGCGTAAGTCGGTGGATACCCCGGTGCAGACCGGTATCAAGGCGATCGACAGCATGATTCCCATTGGCCGGGGGCAACGGGAGCTTATTATTGGTGACCGCTCCACGGGGAAGACCGCCATTGCCCTGGATACTATCATCAACCAGAAGGGGGGCGACTTAATCTGTATCTATGTTGCCATCGGGCAGAAGGCATCCAAGGTAGCCCGGGTGGTGGCTACCCTGGAGGAATACGGGGCCATGGAACATACCATTGTGGTGGCCGCCAATTCCTCGGAATCGGTTGCCCTGCAATACCTGGCTCCCTATGCCGGCTGTGCCATCGGTGAGGAGTTTATGGAGCAGGGCAGGGATGCCCTTGTCATCTATGATGACCTTACCAAGCATGCCTGGGCATACCGTCAGCTCTCCCTGCTGCTGCGCCGTCCGCCGGGGCGGGAAGCCTATCCCGGCGATGTGTTTTATCTGCACAGCCGCCTGCTGGAGCGTGCCGCCAAGTACGCTCCAGAATATGGCGGTGGTTCCCTCACCGCACTGCCCATTATTGAAACCCAGGCGGGTGATATGTCAGCCTATATCCCGACTAATGTAATCTCAATTACCGATGGCCAGATGTATCTGGAGACTGACCTGTTCAATGCTGGTATCAGGCCGGCGTTAAATGTGGGGCTATCGGTGTCTCGGGTGGGCAGTGCCGCCCAGACCAAGGCAATGAAGCAGGTAGCCGGCAAACTCCGGCTGGAGCTGGCTCAGTACCGAGAGCTGGCTGCCTTTGCTCAGTTTGGCACTGCCGAGCTGGATAAAGCCACCCGGGCTCAGCTTGACCGTGGTCAGCGGCTTACTGAGGTCCTCAAGCAGCCTCAATTTGTGCCTATGCCTATAGAAAAGCAGGTTATGATTCTATATGCGGCGATAAATGGCTATCTGGATGATGTCGCCGTGGATAAGGTTACTACCTTCGAGACTCGTTTCCACGAATTTATGGAGAGGCACCATCCCGAAATAGGCAGGGCCATCGCAGAAACCAAGGAGCTTAGTGCTGAGATGGAAGAGGCACTAAAGAAGGCCATTGCCGAGTTTAAAGAGAGCTATCCCCGGGAGTAGTCCGAGTAGGGGAATTAACGGGGGTGAGGTTAAAGATTGGCTAGCATCCGTGCCATCCGGCGGCGCATCCGAGGTATCAGGAACATAGCCAAAATCACCCAGGCTATGGAGATGATTGCTGCCTCTAAGATGAGGCGGGCACAGGAGCGCGGTCTGGCGGGAAGGCCTTACTCTGAGAAGATTCAGCAGGTTATCGCTGACCTGGCGGCGCTACCCGAGATGCGGGTACATCCCTTACTACAGTACCGACCCGTCAACCGGATTGCCATTGTGCACATCACCCCTGACCGGGGCCTGTGTGGCGGGCTCAATGCCAATCTTAACCGGAATGTGGCCAGCTTTATCCTCAAGCAGCCGGTACCAGTTACCCTGATTGCCGTCGGCCGCAAGGGGCTGGATTTTATGGCCCGCTACGGCCGTGATATTAGGGCTGATTTTACTCATCTGGGTGACCAGCCCCTGCTGCTGGATACACTACCCATATCCCGGATTATTATTGATGATTATACCGCGGGTGCCATTGACAAGGTGTATCTATCCTATGCCCGGTTTGTTTCCACCATGGTGCAGAAACCGGTTATCCAGCAGCTACTTCCCGTAGAACCGGCGGTAATACCGGCCGCCCAGAACGTGGAGTATATCTACGAGCCTAGTCCGGATGCGGTACTGAATGAGCTATTGCCCCGATTTGTTGAGATGCAGGTCTATCATGCTATTCTGGAATCCATTGCCAGTGAGCAATCAGCCCGGATGGTGGCTATGCGGAATGCCACCGATAATGCTAATGAGCTTATTACTGACTTAACCCTGCTGTATAATAAGGCCCGGCAGGAATCAATTACCAAGGAGCTTCTTGATATTACTGGTGGCGTTGCTGCCCTGGGTGAATAGAGGAGGTTATTATGGCTAAAGGTAAGGTGGTTCAGGTAATCGGGACGGTGGTTGACATTGAGTTCCCCCCTGATGAGTTGCCGGCACTTTACAATGCAATTGAGATAAATACCGATAGTGGTAAGATTGTGCTTGAAGTCCAGGATCACATGGGTAATAATTGGGTCCGCTGTCTGGCGCTATCGCCTACTGACGGGTTGGAGCGGGGTGCCGAGGCGATAGACACCGGGGATGCACTTAGGGTGCCGGTGGGTAGGGCTACCCTGGGACGGTTGTTTAACGTTATGGGAGAGCCCCTGGATAACCTCGGTGAGGTTAAAGCAGAGCAGCGCTGGCCCATCCACCGCCCCCCGCCATCCTTTGAGGAGCAGGAAACCAGCACCGAGGTGCTGGAAACCGGTCTTAAGGTTATTGACCTGATAACCCCGTTTACCAAGGGCGGTAAGATTGGTGCCTATGGTGGCGCCGGTGTGGGCAAGACGGTTATCATCATGGAGCTTATCCGCAATATCGCCACGGTGCATGGTGGATTTTCCGTGTTTACTGGTATCGGGGAGAGGTCTCGTGAGGGAAATGACCTCTGGTATGAGATGAAGGAATCCGGGGTGATTGATAAGACGGTCTTGGTCTTCGGCCAGATGAATGAACCGCCCGGGGTACGCCTCCGGGTGGGGCTAACCGGGCTGACCATGGCGGAATATTTCCGCGATGTGGAGCATCAGGATGTGCTGCTCTTCATTGATAATATCTACCGCTATACCCTGGCTGGTATGGAGGTATCAGCATTGCTGGGGCGCATGCCGTCAGCCGTCGGCTATCAGCCAACACTGGCCACCGAGATGGGAGAGCTGGAGGAGAGGATTACCTCGACCAAAAAGGGATCGATAACCTCCTTCCAGGCAATCTACGTGCCGGCCGATGATTATACTGACCCCGGTGTGGTTACTACCTTCGGGCACCTTGATGCCGTGGTGGCTCTGGAGAGGTCTATTGCCGAGCAGGGTCTCTACCCCGCGGTTGACCCGTTAACTTCAACCTCACGCATCCTTGACCCTAGTGTGGTTGGTGAGGAACATTACCGGGTGGCTCGTGAAGTGCAGCGGGTGTTGCAGCGGTATAAGGACCTGCAGGATATTATTGCCATCTTGGGTATTGAGGAGCTTAGTGAGGAAGACAAGCTTACCGTGGCCCGGGCGCGCCGTATCCAGCGGTTCTTATCGCAGCCAATGTTTGTCACCGAGGTTTTCACCGGTAGAAAAGGGAAGTATGTGAAGATAGAGGACACGGTGCGTGGATTTAGCGAGATTCTGGAGGGCAAATATGACCACCTGCCGGAGCAGGCCTTCTACATGGTGGGTGGTATCGAGGAGGTTGCCGAGGCGGCCAAGATCTATATCAGTGAGGGGGGTGGAGAGGGGGCTTCCGGTGAGGTAGCCGAAGCGGCCGCAGAAACAGCAGCCAAGGGGTCAGAGTGAGATGTCACCAATAAGAATTGATGTGGTTACTGCCGAGCGGGCAGTTTACTCTGATAGTGTGGATATGGTAATTGCCCCCGGTATCGAGGGGCAACTGGGTATCCTGCCCCACCATACCCCGCTGATGACCACATTGCAACCTGGGGAGCTGCGTCTGAAAAAGGGTGGTGAGGAGATATCCCTGGCGGTTAGCGGTGGCTTCCTTGAGGTGCGGCCGGACCGGGTGGTGGTCCTGGCGGATGCTGCGGAAAGGGCGGAAGAAATTGACCTGGCGCGGGCGGAGGAAGCCAAGCGGCGGGCGGAGAAGCGCTTAGCCGAGAGACGTGCTGCTGGAGTTGATGCTGCCCGAGCCGAGGCAGCACTGCACCGTGCCATAACCAGGCTAACTGTAGCTGAGAGGATGAAGCGGAAGAGGCAGCGCACGTGAGCCCTTGGCTTGGAGAACCAAGCTTGGGGAAAGACTGCACCGGTTAATCGTTGGAAATGATAAATCTATGGTTACTACCAGCCGGACGGCGGTTAAATAATCTCAAGCCTGACCCTGGTAGCTGCTTTAGCTGCTTTCACCCGGAGCAGGGTGCGCATAGCCTGGGCGATCTGGCCCTGCTTGCCAATGATCCTGCCCTTGTCTTCGTCGGCAACCTGTAACTTGAGGGTGATGCCATTCTCGTCGTTTTCTTCTTCAACCTTCACTTCATCGGGTTCATTGACGATTGACTTGGCGATGTACTCTACTAGGTCTTTCATGATTTCTCCTTGGCTAGTTTGAACTTTTCGGTGATGCCTGCCTTATTGAGCAATCGGGCGGCAGTGTCCGTTGGTTGGGCTCCGTGGCTTAGCCAGTACAGGGCTTTTTCTTCCTGGATAACTATTGTTTCCGGGTCAGTTCTCGGGTCAAAGTGCCCGATGATGTCAACAAAGGCTCCATCCCGGGGGGAGCGAACATCAGCGACCACCAGCCGGTAACTCGGCTTTTTCTTGGCGCCGACGCGGCGCAATCTGATCTTTAGCATGCTCACCTTACCTGTAAAAATTACTCCTTAATTATGCACCATAAATACCTTACTGTCAATGCTGGGGAAGTTAGATTATGAAGGTGGCATTATCGGGGTAATCTCTGGTTATCACTTAGCGGCTTGGAGTATCGGCTCAAGAATACTATAATTAGTAACATGAAGGTGCTGAGGCTGCATGGCTGGCGGGTGGGGGTTAGTGAAGCGATGGCTATCCAGGTGAAGCTGGCAAGCCAGGTCTCACCGGTGGGTGCGGCTATCTCTCCCCATTTAATTGCCGGGGTGGATATATCCGTGGAGAGAGCCCGGGGTATGGCTACCGGGGCTGCCGTAGTGCTAAGTTATCCCGAGCTGAAGCTGGTGGAGACCAGTGTCGTCACCGGGCGGATTGAGTTCCCCTATGTCCCCGGGCTACTATCCTTCCGGGAAGCACCGTTGATACTGGCTGCCTGTGAACGGCTTAAGCTAACCCCGGATATTATTCTGGTTGATGGTCAGGGGTTGGCTCACCCCCGGCGCATGGGGCTTGCCTGTCACCTGGGCCTTTTTCTGAATACCCCGACAATTGGCTGTGCCAAGTCCCGGCTGTGTGGCCACCATGAGGAGCCGGGAAGCGAGCCGGGTAGCTACGCTGAGGTGGTTGACCGGGGGGAGGTTATCGGGGTGGCGCTACGCACCCGGCCTGAAGTAAAGCCCGTTTATGTTTCCGTGGGGCATAAGGTTGACCTGCCCACGGCGATGCACTGGGTGCTGGCCTGTTGCCGCGGCTATCGGCTGCCCGAGCCAACCCGCTATGCCCACCTTGCCGCGGGGGGTAACCTGAGGTCAGCCAAGCCTGAGCCGGAAGCTAGCCCGGGTTATCAGCAACGACTATTTCACCTGGAGGAGTGAACGAGGATGCAGGAGTTACGGGATAAATTAACCGAGCTAAAGTCCAGGATTACGGCAGCCCGGGAGCATCTTTGACCTGGATGCCCAGGAGAAGGAAATCGCCAGCCTGGAGAGACAGTCGGCACAGGCCGATTTCTGGTCAGACCCGATTCATGCCCAGAATGTCATGCGCCAATTGGCGGAGAGGCGGAGGGTGGTGCAGCGGTGGCGGGAGTTGGCGGAGAGGGTGGCTGATATTGCGGAACTGATTCCCCTGTCTACTGACGATGACTCACTGCAGTCAGAGCTGGACTCCGAGCTGGATGAAGTAGCCTCCTCCCTTGATGCCTTGGAACTGCACATGGCCTTCCGTGGGGAGTATGATAGCCGCAATGCCATCCTGACGATTCACGCTGGTGCTGGGGGCACCGAATCTCAGGACTGGGCGGAGATGCTGATGAGGATGTATCTGCGCTGGGCGGAGCGCCATGATTACCAGACGGAGATACTGGATGTTTCCCCGGGGGAGGAGGTGGGGGTGAAGAGCGTGGTTATCGCCATCAAGGGAGATTATGCTCATGGTTACTTAAAATCAGAGCACGGTGTTCACCGCCTGGTTCGCCTGTCTCCCTTTGATGCCGACCATGCCCGGCACACCTCATTTGCTCTGGTCGAGGTTATGCCTGAGGCGGAGGCAGACATTGACGTGAAGATAGCCCCTGAGGACCTCCAGGTGGAAACGTTTCGCTCCAGCGGCCCGGGGGGGCAGCACATGCAGAAGACAAGCAGTGCCGTCCGGTTAACCCATCGGCCTACCGGTCTGGTGGTTACCTGCCAGAGTGAACGGTCTCAGTTCCAGAATAAGGAAATTGCCCTGAAGATACTCCGTTCCCGGTTGCTGGAGCTGGAGCTGGCCCGGCGGGAGGAGGAGAGAGCCAGACTCAAAGGGGAAAGGATTACCGCCGGGTGGGGTAATCAGATTCGGAGCTATGTGCTTCATCCCTATAAGATGGTGAAGGATCACCGTACTGGTTATCAAACCAGTAATGCTGAGGCGGTGCTGGATGGTGACCTTGATGGGTTTATCCACGCCTATTTAAGGTCGGTCATGGGTAAGCAGGAATGATTAGGCGGGTTAGCCGATTAATCTTAATTGTTCCCCTGCTTCTCGTGGTGTTGAGCCCGGGTCTGGTTCAGGCGGGTAGTGGGCTAGCCGTTACCAGTAGTTCGGCTGAGGTGGATTTTCCTGCGGGGATTAACTTCACCGTGTCTGCTGAGAGTGATGTTAACATCACTGATATTCGCCTCCATTACACGGTGGACAGGATGGCTCATGCTCAGGTAACCAGTGAGGTCTGTCTTGAGTTTGAGCCGGATACGGTGGTTGATGCGGAATGGTTCTGGGATATGAGGAAGACGGGTGGTTTACCCCCCGGTTCCCGGGTGAATTACTGGTGGACTGTGGAAAATGCGCGGGGGGACAGGATCCGCACTGAGCCGGTTGAGGTCTGGATTAGGGATAATCGCCATGACTGGCATGGCCTAACCCGGGGCAAAATAACGCTTTACTGGTATCAGGGCAGTATTTCCTTTGCCGATGAGCTGATGACCACAGCCCATCAGGTGCTGGCTCGGCTGGCGGCTGACACTGGCGTTGAGCTGGAGAGGGCGGTCAAGATATATATTTACGCCAACCAGCAGGATTTACTGGAGTCAATGATTTTCCCCCAGGAGTGGACCGGGGGTGGTGCCTTCACCCGATATGGTATTATCATCGTGAGCATCGCTCCGGAGGGGCTTGACTGGGGGAGACGAGTCATTGCTCATGAGTTGACCCATCTGGTGGTGCACCAGATGAACTTCAATCCCTATGGAGACCTCCCCACCTGGCTGGATGAGGGCTTGGCGATGTATGCCGAGGGAGAACTGGAACCATTGGCGGCTAACCTGCTCCAAAGCCGGGCCAAGGAGGGCAACCTGATCTCAGTCCGTAGCCTGTCCAGCCCATTTTCCGCTTATACCAAGGAGTCTATCCTCGCCTATGCCCAGAGTTATAGCCTGGTCAAGTTTCTGATTGATAATTATGGGCAGGAGAAGATGTACCAGCTGCTCTGTGCATTTAAGGAGGGCAGTGATTATGATGATGCCTTAGTTAGTGTCTACGGGTTTGATATGGATGGCCTGGATAGCCTGTGGCGGGATTATGTTGATGATACGCTAGTAAACCAGCCCAAGATTGGATTGCCAATCCATGGTTGGATGCTCTTCGTGCTCATATTTGGCTCGTTTCTGTTCGTGGTAGCTGTTATCTTATTATGGTACTACGAGCGATTAGGTATATATCGCTCGTGAAAGGTGGTAGTCGCCGCTAACGCTTCCTGATACTAATCAGCCGTGGCGGTTCATTCTTGACTTTGGCGTGGGCATTCCGCAGCTCTTGCTCGCTCCAGGTAGCGCCACACTGGATACATTCTAGGTAGGTGCCGTATCGGTCACATTCCAGCGATAGGTCACCACCGCATCGTTTGCAGGACTTAGTGCGAACGAGGCAGAGCATTTTCCTCCTCTTGCGGGGGTGTCATAGCCGGTGGGGAAGCCCCCGTTTTGTGCTTTGATAATATGCCTTCCTGGCCGGTTGTTGAAGCTGGTTATCCCCCTCTTTTCCGGTGGGGCACTCTCAAATTGCTTAGTGGTTACCCCTAGGTACTTACCCCTTGCTTATCTTCTTTCTTTGGTGATAGACTAAACTGTTATGCCCGAAGGTAACCAGAAGCGGTTTGGCTCAATGACCATTCATGACTTGCCCGTCTCGGAGCGGCCCCGGGAAAGGCTGCAGCGATTGGGGGTAGAAGCCCTCTCGGCGCAGGAAATTCTGGCATTGATTCTGGGCAGGGGTATCTCGGGTGAGTCAGTGATGGTAACCGCTCAAAGGCTGCTGAGCCGGTTTGGCAACCTCCGGGGAATTGCCGGTGCCTCGCTGGAAGAGCTGTCCCAGGTGAAGGGTGTTGGCCTGGCCAAGGCATCTCAGATTAAGGCAGCGGTGGAATTAGCCAACCGGGTGGAGAGTTATCCGGGAAGGGTGGATAAGCCCTTGCTGAAGACCCCTGACGATGTTGCCACTCTAGTTCAGGGTAGATTGAAGGGTAAGAAGAAGGAGCATTTTCTGGCGCTACTACTGGATACACGGAGCCGGCTGATAAGAATAGCCGAAATTTCGGTGGGTAGCCTGGACAGCAGCATTGTTCATCCCCGGGAGGTGTTTAAGGAGGCAGTATCGGCTAGTGCTGCCTCGGTAATCTTTGTCCACAATCACCCGTCAGGAGATATTGAGGCCTCTGAAGATGACATAAAGTTAACACAGAGACTGACGCAGGCTGGGGAGATTATGGGAATAGATGTGCTGGATCATATTATCCTCGGTGATAAGAAGTACCTGAGCATGAAGAGGGAAGGCCTGTTTTAGAAGACCGGGTAATGAAAAGAATCCCGTACCTGCTGTTTACCATTGTATTCCTGTGCACCCTGCCGCTCCTTGCTGGCCACTGCGGGCAGGGGGCACCATCGGGTATTAACCATGGTACCCTTAACCTATATGGCATTGACCCGATAACCCTTGACCCGGCAGTTTCCGGTGAGGTGACCTCCCACCAGTACATTCTACAGCTATTTAGCGGGCTGGTTCGTCTGGATGATAACCTGGAGCCAGCGGCAGATATTGCCCGGAGGTGGCAGCTTAGCCGTGATGGCCGGACGTACACCTTTTACCTGCGAAGGGATGTCCGCTTCCATGATGGGCGGCCGGTTACGGCGGAGGATGTTAAGTACTCCTGGGAACGTGCCTGTGCCCCCCTTACCGGATCGAAAACAGCCGCCACTTACTTGGGGGATATCATCGGGGTTAACGAGGTTCTTGCCGGCAGGGCAGAGCACATCAGCGGTATCCGGGTTATTGATGACTACACCCTGCAGGTAACCATAGATCAACCCAAGGCCTATTTCCTGTCCAAACTGACCTATCCTACTGCTTTTGTTGTTGATAGGAATAATGTGGCTTCAGGCACCGGGTGGTGGCATCACCCCAATGGGACTGGTCCGTTCAAGCTGAAGAGATGGGATGAAGGTAGTCAGCTAGTTCTGGAGAGGAATGAGCTTTACTACGGAAAGCAAGCTGGGGTTGACCAGGTGGTTTTCCGGCTGTGGGGTGGTGTGCCCATGAACTTGTATGAACTAGGTGAGATTGATGTTACCGGTGTCTCCATCAATTATATTGACAAGGTTACTGATAAGGCTGGTGGTTTCTACCGGGAACTGCAGGTAGTCCCCGAGCTGAGCTTCCATTATATTGGTTTTAATTTTACCAAGCCACCATTTGATGATGTTAATATCCGGCGCGCCTTCACCCAGGCAATTGATAAGGACAAGATAATTTCGGTGCGGTTCCGCAATATGGTGGCGCCCGCCAAGGGGATTCTCCCCCCAGGCATGCCCGGTTACAATGAGGATTTATCCGGGCTGGAATATGATGTTGATACCGCCCGGCGGCTTATCGCTACCTCTCGGTATGGTGATGTGTCTCGGCTGCCGCCACTTACCATTACCGTTGCCGGGTTGGGAGGGGTGATACCGGGGGAGTTGGAAGCCATCATTGAGGAATGGCGAAGAAACCTGGGTGTGGAGGTGGTGGTGAGGCAGCTGGAAACGGAACGGTTCCTCTATCACCTCAGAGAGGAAAAGGACGAGATGTTTTATATGGGCTGGGTGGCGGACTATCCCCATCCGCAGAATTTTCTGGAGATATTGTTTCACACCGGTAGCGAAAATAACTACGGTGAGTACAGCAATCCCAGGGTGGATGCCCTGCTGGAAAGGGCTGCGGTGGAGACGGATAGTGACCTGAGCCTGAAGCTATACCAGCAGGCGGAGCAGGAGCTGGTCAGTGATGCTGCCTGTCTGCCGCTATGGTTTGGCCGGAATTATATCCTGGTTAAGCCCTACGTTAAGGGCTATCGGCTGAACCCGATGGGTTATGCCATGCTCAATGAAGTTACCATTGAGCGCTGATTTAGGCTGGGCAGTGGCGGTGGCGGAGGGGGTGGGATTCGAACCCACGGTCCCCTTGCGGAGACAGCGGTTTTCAAGACCGCCTCCTTAGACCACTCGGACACCCCTCCACGCTAATTAAGTATATGGGTTGAGTTGTCAGCATAGCCCATTCCTCGGCAGCTAGCCTTTTATCACCTTCTCCCCCACCAAGGGCTGGAGCACCTCAGGAACCATAATGCTGCCGTCAGGTTGCTGGTAGTTCTCCATAATGGCGATGAGCACCCGGGGTAGAGCCAGCCCCGAGCCATTGAGGGTATGAACAAACTGGGGCTTGGCGTCAGGGGTGGGGCGGTAACGGATATTGGCTCTCCTTGCCTGGAAATCACCGCAGTTGGAGCAGGAGCTTACTTCCAGCCACTCAGCACAGCCGGGGGCCCACACCTCGATGTCGTATGACTTGGCCGAGGCAAAGCCGAGGTCACCAGTGCAGAGTTGCATAACCCGGTAGGGAAGCCCCAGTCTCCGGCAGACGTCTTCAGCATCGCTGACCATCTTCTCCAGCTCGTCATTGGAGGTTTCTGGCTCGGTGAATTTATACAGCTCGACCTTGTCAAACTGGTGACCCCGCTTGATACCGCGGGTATCCTTGCCGGCGGACATCCTCTCCCGGCGGAAGCAGGCGGTGTAGGCGACATAGTATAGGGGCAGGGTTCCTGGGGGTAGTAATTCATCACGGTGGAGATTGGTAACCGGCACCTCCGCCGTAGGCACAAACCAGAAGTCATCTTCGTCGTCATGGTAGAGGTTATCAGCAAACTTGGGTAGATTGCCTGAGCCCACCATGCACTCCCGTTTCACCATGAAGGGTGGATATACTTCCTGGTAGCCGTGCTCGCTGGTATGGAGGTCAAGCATGAACCAGATGAGGGCGCGCTGGAGGCGGGCACCGGCGCCCCGGAGTACATAAAACCGGCTGCCGGAGAGCTTGACCCCCCTCTCGAAGTCAATGATGCCCAGAGACTCGCCCAGTTGCCAGTGGGGGGCGGGTGCAAAATCAAATTCCCTGGGTTCCCCCCAGTGGCGGACAATGATATTGTCACCTTCGTCTTTGCCCAATGGGACCGAGGGGTGGGGGATATTGGGCACCTGCAGCAGTAGCTCCTCCAGTTTTTCATCCAGGGTTCTGAGTTCTTCTTCCAGTCCTCTTATCCGGGTGCGGAGGTCACGCCCTGCGCTGGAGGTTTCCGGGGCAGCTTTTCTTTGTCGGGCTGCCTCCTTGCGGGCATGCCTCAGCTCCTCCAGCTGGCGAATCCTGTCACGGCGCTCGGCATCAAGGTGCAGGATTTGGTCAATGGGGGCCGTGTCCTGACGCTTCTCTAGCGCCTCCCGTACCAGGTCAGCATTTTCCCGGATGAATTTCAGGTCAAGCATAGATTACTCCTCACGGCTTTTCCTTTAGTTGGGGGAACAGAACCACTTCACGGATTGATTGCTGGTTGGTCAGCAGCATTACCAGCCGGTCAATACCTACCCCCAGACCACCGGTGGGGGGCATGCCGTACTCCAATGATAGCAGAAAGTCCTCATCAATAGTCCATATTTCTTCATATTGGTTACCCAGCCCCTGTCTTTCCTTAAGCTGTTCTTCAAAGCGTTGCCGCTGCTGCTGGGGGTCGTTAAGCTCGGTGAAGGCGTTGGCAATCTCCATGCCACCGATAAACGCCTCAAAGCGCTCCACCACCCGTTCCTCATGGGGTTTGGTCTTGGCCAGGGGGGACATGGAAAGCGGGTAGTCCACCACCAGGGTGGGCTGAATAAGGTTGGGTTCAACAAAGGTGTCAATCAGGTCATCCACCAGCTTTGCCCAGTTCTTCCCCGGGTCAACCTCCAGATTCAGGCCTCGCATCCTCTCTCTCAGCCCATCGGCGGTGGGATACTGGACGAAGTCAAGACCGCTGAACTTCTTCACTGCTTCCCGCAGGCTGAGGCGAGCCCACGGTGGTGTTAGGTTGATGGTATGGTCACCATAGGTAATCTCGGTGGTGCCCAGGACCTTCTCGCTGACTTCACTGACCATCGTTTCCAGCATGGTCATCACATCGTTGTAGTCAGCGTAGGCTTCATAGCTTTCCAGCATGGTAAACTCGGGGTTGTGTTTGGTGGAGATGCCCTCATTGCGGAAGGCCCGCCCCAGCTCATAGACCTTATCCAGACCACCCACAATCAGTCGCTTGAGGTGGAGTTCCAGGGCGATGCGCAGGTAGAAATCCTGGTCAAGGGCATTGTGGTGGGTAATAAAGGGGCGGGCTAAAGCACCTCCGGCTGACGGTTGCAGTATTGGTGTTTCCACTTCAATGAACCCCCGCTGGTTAAGGAACTCCCTGATGGCGGTAATAACCCGGCTGCGCACCTTGAAGATTTCCTTGACCTCAGGATTGGCAATGAGGTCCAGGTAGCGCTGCCGGTAGCGCTTGTCCACATCGCTGAGGCCATGCCACTTCTCCGGCAAAGGGCGGAGGGACTTAGCCAGCAGGGTGAAATCAGCCACCAGGACAGTGGGCTCACCACTTTTAGTCCGGAGCAGACTGCCCTTAACCCCGATAATGTCACCGATATCCAGATTGTGAAAGAGTTCCCGCTTGTTCCCGTCATACTGGTGGGTGTTCTGGAATAATAGCTGAATCTTCCCGGAGCCATCACGCAGGTCAGCAAAGGAGCTCTTCCCCATTCGCCTTATTGCCGTAATCCGGCCGGCAACATTAACCTCATCAGCCTGGGTCAAGCCCTCTTCTTTCTGCTTGAGCAGGGTGACCGCTTGCTCCGTGGTATGGCTGCGGTGATAGCGGTGGGGATAGGGGTTAATGCCCAAGTTACGGAGCCGCTCCAGCTTCTCGAGGCGTTGTTGTTCGATGCGCGTTAATCGAGATGCCATTTCTCTCCTATAATATATTAAAAGGGCTGAGAGTTCCAGACTCTCAGTCACCTTGGGCTTTGGGGTAAAGGTTTGGGACTTAACTTGAGTCTCTGCTCCCTGAGGGTAACCAGCCAGGCGGCTGACTTTAGCTCCCGTTCCAAGAGGTATTTCAGGTACTCAGTCAGCACCATTTCCAGCTGGAGGGAGAGTTCCGGGTCTACCCTTAGCCGCCTTACCGTGGAATAATCACTGTCCTGAAACAGCCTTAGCACCTTCTGAGCATTAACCGGGAGGGGGTAGGTAGGGGGGTAGCTCGGGGAGCAGTGGGGGCAGAGCATGCCCCCGGCGCTGGGGCTGAATGAATTGGTAACCGGTTGCAGTATCCGGTGGCAGGAGACACACTCCCTAAGTTGGGGGCGGTAGCCTACCCTGCCCAGAAGGTTTAACTCAAAGTAGCGCAGTACCAGTTCCGGGTCATTGGTCTGGCATAGCTGCTCCATTGCCCCCAGGAGTAACTGGAAGAGGGGGTAATTCTCAACCTGGTCCGCAGTAAACTGGTTAACCAGCTCGGCGATATAGAGGGCGCTGGCAGTAAGCCACAGGTCATTCTTCACGGGGAGGAAGCTGTTTATCGTCTGGCTGCCGGTGATGGTATCCAGGTTCCTTCCCCGTGCCAGTGATACCAGGCTGTAGGTGAGGAGCTCCAGATGACCGGCCATCTTGCTTTTGGGACGGCGGACTCCCTTGGCCACTGCCTGGATCTTACCCAGGTGAGGGGTGTAGAGGGTAAGGATTCTATCTGCCTCGCCCAGCTTGGTCTTCTTAATAATTATGGCTTCGGTCTGATAGTTTCTTGGCTGGGACATTATTTGCTAGCCTGAGAGGTTTAAAATTCCTGCCTGCCCTCAATGGCTCGGGTCAGGGTGATGTCATCGGCGTATTCCAGTTCAGTACCGAAGGGCAGCCCCCGGGCGAGGCGGGTAACCTTGATGCCCAGTGGGGAAATGAGACGGCTGAGGTACATTGCTGTCTGCTCTCCCTCGAGATTGGTATTGGTGGCGAGGATAACCTCATCCACCGGGTTATTCTGCAATCGAGCGAGCAGCTCCTTGATTCTGATGTCTTCAGAGCTTACTCCTTCGGTGGGGGAGATAGCGCCGTGGAGTACATGGTAGAGCCCTTTATAAACTCCGGTATGCTCTAGCGCCAGGATATCCTGGGGTTGCTCCACAATGCAGATGGTATTGCGCTCCCGGTCACTACTGCGGCAGATGGGGCAGGGGTCAGCTTCGGTAACGTTAAAACAAATTGAACAGAGGGTAATTCTTTCTTTCAGGGCGAGGATAGCTTCGGCGAGGAGCTTGCCTTGTTCCTCGGGGGCCCGCAGCAGGTAGAAGGCAATCCGCTGAGCACTCTTGGGACCAATGCCGGGGAGCTTGCTAAACTCCTGAATGAGCTTACTAATCGCTTCTGTAGCGGGTAGGAAACCTTGGTTCAATGCTGGCTCTCCTTAACTTTGCTGATGCTCATAAGCCGGGGATCTTCAGCCCGCCGGTCAGTCCGCCCAGCCGCTGGGCCGCGGCTTCCTGGGATTTGGTGATGGCTTCGCTTACTGCGGCTAATACTAGGTCTTCGAGTAGTTCCACCTCATCAGGGTTGACCACCTCGGGCGATATCTTTATTGACTGTATCCTTTGTTGTCCATTCATGGTTACCGTTACCGCGCCCCCGCCGGAGCTGGCTTCCACAGTAAGATTCTCCAGCTCTTCCTGGGCTTTAGCCAGCTTTGCCTGAAGTTTCTGGGCCTGTTGCCACATAAACTTGCTCATTTCTCCTCCGTATTAATAATCTGGGCGCCTATTCTCAGTGCTGCCTCAACGAGGTGATTAGCTTCCGGTTCATGGACACAGCGCACTCGGCAGGGACGCCCCAGGAAATGGCTGATGATTCGTTCGGCTATCTTCTGGTTTTCCGCTTTTTCCATGTTCTCTTTGTGCAGGGGAAACTTGAAGGAGAGCACTATTGTGTCAGCCTCAATGGTTTTGGGCCGGGCGCTTCGGAGCAGGGCTGCCGCCGGGGTCCGCCCCATACCATCAGGGGCCTCATTGATGAATTGGCGCCAGTTAGCTACCAGCCGGGCAATTTCATCAGTTGCCTCCAGCGGTACTGCCGGGGCTTGGGCGGGTTTGGTGGGTGCCGCCGGCGTGGTCTCCAATTCTGCCGGTTCTGGTTTGGTGGGTTTAACCGTGGCTGGCTCTGGTTGGCTCGGGGGGGTAGCCGGGGGAGTGGTCTCGGTGGTATCTTCCTTGACCTCAACCGGCCCCACCGGCTGTTTTCCTTCATCAGCTGGTGATAACGCACACTCTACCAGGGCTAACTCCAGGGGCAGTGTCGAATAGTTGTCAAAGCCAATGTCAACCTCCCCGAAGAGTTTGACCGCCTTGAGTAATTGGGATAGTGAGGCCTGGTTAGCCAGTTCCTTTAATTCACTGATATCCTCAGTAGTAAGGTCAATAGCTTCATCGGAGCCGGTCTTGATGAGCAGGAGGAGCCTCAGGTATTCCACCAGCTCACGATTGAACTGACGGAGATCCAGCCCATCACTATTGACACTATTGATGGTGGCCACCCCCGCGGCAACATCTTTGTGGATGATGTGTCTTGCCAGCTCCCTGGCGCGCCAGTCACCGGTGATACCGAGCAGACCTTGCACCTGGGTTAGCCCAATCTCGGTGCCGTAGTAGGTGGTCAGCTGTTGCAGCAGGTTCTCAGCATCCCGCAGGCTGCCGGTGGTTGCCCTGGCAATCAGCCGGAGTGCCTCGGGCTCGATGTGAATGCCCTCGGTGTTGCAGATACGGGTCAACTTGGCCGCGACATCTGACTGGGAAATGCGCCGGAAATCAAAGCGCTGGCAGCGGGACATTATGGTGGGCAGGACTTTGTGGACCTCAGTGGTTGCCAGGATAAAGATGACCTGTGGGGGTGGCTCTTCCAGTGTTTTGAGCAGGGCATTGGAGGCGCTGTTGCTCAGCATGTGGACCTCATCGATGATATACACCTTGTAGCGAGCCTGGTTGGGGGCGTAGTTAACCTTCTCGCGAAGGCTGCGGATATCATCAACTCCGGTGTTGCTGGCGGCATCAATTTCAATGACATCAATGGCGCTACCATCAGTGATTGCCTGGCACATGGGGCAATTATTGCACGGCTCACCCTGGCCATTGTTGGTCAGGCAATTGACAGCTTTGGCCAGAATTCGCCCGGTGCTGGTCTTACCGGTGCCCCGGGGCCCGCAAAACAGGTAAGCATGGGAGACACGCCCGCTGCGGAGGGCATTGAGCAATGTCTGGGTCACCTGCGGCTGACCCACTATCTCAGCCAGGGTTTGGGGACGCCACTTCCGATAAAAGACCTGGGCAGTCATCTCCTTAACTCTATATTATACCCCATATTGTGCGTTTGCCAAATAACCTCTAGTGGGGTAACTGCCCCAAAATTAGGTTTAGGGGAATGCCAGCCTACCAATCTCCAGCGATTCGGGGAAAATGAGCAGCTACTTACAGGGATACCCTTCATCGGCTAAAGATAAATAACAGCCCTCAGCTTGCGGTAAGCAGTCAGACCGATAGCAGGGCTCTCTTTCCTGCTTTAGCTACAGCAGTGAGGGTATATCTCTAGCTGCGTCTTCAATGGCGCGAAGCTTGATTTCAGTCTCTTCCTGCCTCTTTTTAAACCGGGGAATGAGTCCGGTTGATTGAAGGTAATAGTCCCTAATCTTTTCCACATCGCTAAGCTCAGACAGGATTACCGTAACGTCAAGGATGCCTTTTTCCCGGGGATAGTCACCGTTCCTGATGATCGCCTCCGGGGCTAGATCCCGCATGTAGTCACCGAGTTCCTTGACCATGTCCATGTTCATTTCCTTGCTGGGACCGGAGACGAGATACAGGGCTCGCCGGGCGTCCA